>JAQGMQ010000916.1 GCA_028292305.1 Rhodoferax sp. | reverse complement strand
TTGTATGGGAACACAATACCCACATAGGTGATGCGCGATACACTGATATGGTAAGACATGGGATGTACAACACGGGGCAACTGGCAAGGGAGTATTTTGGCGACACGGATACGGTTCTGGTTGGTTTTGGTTCATATATAGGAACTGTAATTGCCGGTAGTAGATGGGGAGCTCCTATGAAGGTTATGACTATGCCGGGTGCAAGAGACGACAGCATAGAAGACCTGTTACACAAAGAGTCGCCCCAAAATAGTTTACTGATCTTTATTCCTCCCGGAAAGAATGAGGCTGTGCCAAAGCCTATACCTCACAGGGCAATTGGGGTAGTATATAACCCGGAGAACGAGCGTTACGGAAATTATGTGCCTACAATATTTAACCGCCGGTATGATGCCTTCATTTATATTGATGTTACAACTGCGCTCCATCCACTTCATATTAAACCCGATGGAGGTCAAATGCCGGAAACCTATCCATTTAATTTTTAGATAAATAAATAAACTGGTGCTTAAATTATGGGTTAATAAGGCCATTACACTCTGTTGTTTACTAAGTTATTGATTGTTAACTGGTTAATTTTTTAATTAATTTATGAAAACCGCTGGCATGTACTTAACTTTATAATAGATGCAATAATTATAAATTCTAAGTTTATTAAAATGGCAACTAATCAAAAAAAAGAAGGCCGGGATGATCAGAATCAGAAAGGCCGCCAAAGCAAGCAGGAAGATCGTAGCAGCCGGCAGGAAAATCAGGGCAACAGCAATGAAAACCGCGGAAGTAGCCAGGAAACTCAAGGCAACAGCGACGACAATTCATCTAACCGTGGATTCGCGGCTATGGATGATGAAAAACAGCGCGAAATCGCCAGCAAAGGTGGTAAAGCAGCACATGAATCAGGGCATGCACATGAATTTAGCTCTGAGGAAGCAAGGAAAGCAGGCCGTAAAGGTGGCCAGCATTAAGATGTAAAGAACAGGACGGCCAAAGGCTGTCCTGTTCTTATTTTATTCAGCCTTAAATTGTGGATGCCTCACTATTTGGGCAGCTATACTGGACAGATCCTGGCCGGTTAAAGCGCCAACCCCATTAAAGTCAAAATGATGTTCACTGTATATTGTAATTGTGCCCAGTAATCCATCCGGGGGCACATCTACTGATCTGGATTGTTCATGATCGATCCAGTCTTCTGCCTTGTCAACAGCATAGATATTAAATGTATTCACCGCTTTCTGCGGTTCAAGTCTTAATAATCGCTGGCTTTGGCCAACAGGTATTTCAAAAGTTTTCATGTCAAGTAATTATTATAATTAAAGACACGTTTAATATTGAAAAGTTTGTCAAAACAGCATTTCTACTTGCGTTACCAATCAGGTGCTATAGTTATGAATAAACGCTTTTTTCAGCATTCAATAATGGTAACCAAAGAGTGGAGTTTATCACAAAGAAAATCTCATGGAGCGTAAAACATTTTTATCGTGGCTTGGCTTATTAGCCTTTAGTACACCAAAGCATTTTAACACCAAACAGTTAATGGAACCAGAACAACTACTTTTTCATGACGATGGATCAATCCCTAACAGCAAGTTCCCATTATTACTATACCATAACGCCTTTACAGCCCGCGAAAATGATGGCGCTGCCTGGCTGGAACAACATTTTGCTGCCAATAACTGGACAAACTCCTGGCGCAATGGCGTTTATCCCTTCCATCATTATCATAGTACTTCGCACGAAGTTTTAGGAGTTTACAGTGGTTCGGCGCTGCTGCACCTTGGTGGTGAAAAGGGGCGCAAGGTAAAGGTGCAGGCCGGCGATATCATTGTTATCCCTGCAGGTGTAGGGCACAAAAACCTTGGTAGTGAAAACCTGGGCATCGTTGGCGCCTACGAAGATGGCCGCAGCTGGGATGTGAACAAGGGACTGCCCGGCGAACGACCTAAAACAGATGAAAACATAGCCAGCCTGCCCATTCCCAAAACGGATCCATTCACCGGCAAAGCTGGCGGCTTAATTGCTGTCTGGAAAAAATAGGCTCCGTTCCTTAATTTCATGTTTGGATGGGGTATGATTGTTATTTGTCTTGGCTTCCTGACAATGGATAACCATGGGATATCCAGTTGGTTTTTAGGTTGACTGGCAGATTTAACAGTTTTACATTGGTAAATCCCCATTTTTTTAATTCAAGGAAAGCAGGCCGGATATTAGGGCACTTAGTAAACGGGCAGCATCCGCAATAAATGACAATCGCTGCGTTTTTTGGCAAGGCCGAAACATTGCTTTTTAGCGTTTTCATGTTTTCGGCGTTACTTACCGCACCGATATGCTTAGCTCCTTTAATATCTTCTACCGCACCAATATTGAATATCACAGGCATATTTGCAGGATTTTTTGTTATCATGGCTGCTAATACAGAAGGTTCAATTAATTCACTGTCTGTCCAGGGATAATCATTAAGGAGGGAAGGCATAGCTACCGGAGAAGTTTGAGCCTTAGTTTCTGATGCGCATAATCCGGTTATCAGCATACAAACAGCAATAACTAAAATTTTATGTTTTATTGTAAGCATTGTTTAGATTTTTAATTTTATGTGTAAGATTATCAGCTAATTCTGCGTGATTTTATAACACTGTTATCAAAGAGCCGTTATCCTTTGGCTTAAGCCAGCCTATAGCCGTGAAATGATGATCCAGTTTATGCATCTCTGCTTCAAAATCATTAACACTATCTTCTTCAACGGCTACCAGTAAACCACCACTGGTTTGCGGATCAGCCAGGATATACTTTTGTTCTTCTGTTAATGGGCCAATTTTACTTCCATAGCTGTTCCAATTTCGCTGCGTGCCACCCGGAAAGCACTTTTGATCCAGATAGTATGTCAATGACCCGATAACCGGAACTTTGTTGAACTCGATCACTGCAGACAAGCCGCTTCCCTCGCACATTTCAGAAAGATGACCCAGTAAGCCAAAACCAGTTACATCCGTCATGGCCTTTACATAAGTCATTTGCCCAAAAACTTCGCCTAACTTGTTCAGGGTGGTCATGCTTTTTAAGGCAATGGCGGCATCTTCCGGTAATAAAATACGCCGTTTTTGTGCTGTTGATAAAATACCTACTCCCAATGCCTTGGTTAAGTACAGGTGGCACCCGACGGTAGCGGTTGAGTTTTGTTTAAGTTGCGGAATATTCACTATTCCGTTAACTGCTAAACCAAACACAGGTTCGGGGCAGTCTATACTATGGCCACCTGCTAAAGTAATACCGGCTTCTGCACAAATAGCCCTGGAGCCTTCCAATACCTTTTGAGCCACTTCTGGCGGCAACTTATCAATAGGCCAGCCTAATATTGCAATAGCCAATACAGGTTTACCGCCCATGGCATATACATCACTAATTGCATTAGCAGATGCAATGCGCCCAAAATCATAGGCATCATCCACAATCGGCATAAAAAAATCGGTGGTGGAAATCAGCGCCGTGCCATTTCCAAGATCCAGTACTGCCGCGTCGTCGCGTTTATCGTTACCTACTAAAAGCCGGGCATCAGGCTGTGCCGGAATATGACTGTGTAATATTTTATCAAGAATAGCCGGACTTATTTTACAGCCGCAGCCTGCACCATGTGAGTATTGAGTAAGTTTGGTTATTGTTGTTTCCATTAATTCTGAGCCTGTTCAATTACAGGAATAGTATGTGTAAAAGTTAAAAGTTGAGCGGCATGAGTTGCTATGTCAACACCGGTAATATCCAGCGAAAATATTTGGTTCGGATTTCGTTTGGCTAATCCTGTACGGTAGGTTTTATCATAGTAAACTAATACAATCCTGATGAAATCCTGTATGCGATTTTCCATAATCGCGGTTATTGCATGTTTGGTTTGCTGCGGGCCAAGGCGTTTTCGGATGCGCTCAGTACAAGCTGCCAGGAAATCTTTATCCAGACCACCATATTCAGCCGCTAATGAAGAGATACGCTGATGCAGATCAACATTAATATCGATAAGAACTGCATCCAGCAATTGATGCGAGAAAGGATTAGGAACAGAACGTTTACCAATTGTTAG
>JAQGMQ010000579.1 GCA_028292305.1 Rhodoferax sp. | reverse complement strand
TACCGCGCGAGCGGTTTAGTCCTCTGGCCGAAAACGGTCATCGTAGCAGGCGGTCTGGTTCCCGGGGGGACGGTGGGGATCTAGCCTTGCCGCAGTGCTTAGAGGCACTTTCACAGGCATCAACTTGAGGGAATTCGCACCGTCCCGAGAGTTTGCTCGCGGAAATTCTCGCAATTTTTGCAAAGCGCATTGATTGCGCTTGGCCTAGTTTGCATGAATTCTGAGAACCCACATTTGGACTGCTTTCTGCCGCCGGTTCAGCGCGGCGGCGCCGCCAGGAACGCGGGCAAACGCTCGGCCCGCTCCGAGAATGCCCGCAGCGCCGGATGCGCGGCCAGCGGCACCCGGCCGGGCAGCAACATCTGGGTGAACTGCCAGGCCACGGCGCTGCTCACGCCCGCTTGCGTGATGGCGTCGGTGTTCGCCTGGTGCGCGATCAGGCCGATGCCGCGCTCAAGCTCGGCATAGGCTGCCGCCAACTGGCCGTCGACGCGCGCCAGCCAGGGTGCATGCCGTTTTTCGCTGGGGCGCAGTTCGTGTTCATAGACGATCTGCACCGTCTTCTCGCATGCGGCCAGCGCCAGGCCGATGAGCCGCAGGTCGCGGCCGGCGGTGGCCAGGTCGGCAGGCACGAGGCTTTTGCCGGCGACGCGTTCGGCGTATTGCAGGATCAGCGTCGAATCCATCAGCACCGTGCCGTCGCCGACGACGAGTGTGGGCGCCTTGACCACCGGGTTGATCTGCTGGAACTGCGCGAAGGCCGAGAACACCGAGACCGGCCGGTGTTCGAACGGCAGGCCGAGCAGGTGCAACGACACGGCGACGCGGCGCACGTAGGGGGAATCGAGCATGCCGACGAGTTGCATGTTTCTCCTTGAAGGGTTGGGCCGAAAACGCTAGGTGAGCGGCTTACGATACGGGCTGGTCCGGCGCGCCACAACCGCAACCCATCGGAAAAAGCCGCGGCTGGCCGATGACCCATCGCTACGGAAACAAACATGGACCTCGACAAGAAAGACCGGCAGATCCTGGAGGCGCTGCAGCGTGACGCGCGCCAGAGCCTGGCCGCGCTGGGCAAACGCATCGGGCTGTCGCAGCCGGCGATGAGCGAGCGGGTGCGCAAGCTCGAAGACGCCGGCGTGATCGAAGGCTTTGGTGCGCGCATCAACCTGCGTGCCGTGGGCATCGGGCTGCAGGCCATCATCCGCATCCAGACGGACCACGCCGGCATCAAGCCGTACCTGGCGCTGTTCGAGGCCATGCCCGAGGTGCTGGAGGCCGACCGTGTGACCGGTGAAGACTGCTTCATCGTGCGCTGCGCTATTTCGGAGCCGAGCGATCTGGAGCGGGTGGTGGACGCACTGGCCGTGCACGGCGCGGTGACGACGTCGCTGGTGTTGTCGAGCCCGGTGCGCAAGTTCGTGCGGTTCTGAGGCCTGCCTTTCAGGCGATTGGTGCAGGCGCCGAACGCTGCTAGTGCATGCCTTGTACGGGATGCGAAACAAGCCCCCTGGCGTTGCGCTTGCGTCCTACACATCCGCCCGGAAGGCCTGCTAGAGTGCCGGCATGACGCAATTTTCAAGACCCGTACGCTGGCTGCCCGCCTTTATCGAGCGAGCCTGCCTGGTGCTGCTGGCCTTGTCCGCCGCCACTTTTTGCAGCGCCGTTTCTGCTGCCGACAACGCACCGGCCGAAGCCCTTCGCGCCAAGTACGAGAGCCTGGCGCCCACGCTGCGCAACAACGTGTTCAAGCGCGCGCTGCACCTTGAATCCAACGAATCCTCGTCGGACCTGAAGGGCGATATCTATGCCGTGGTCGATCATCCGTTCGCCAAGGTGGAGTCGTCGCTCAAAGACCCGGACGTGTGGTGCGACGTGCTCATCCTGCACCTGAACACCAAGCTGTGCCGGGCCGAGGGCGAAGCCTCGGCGCCGGCCCTGGTGCTGTATGTGGGCCGCAAATACGACCAGCCGCTGGACGACGCCTACAAGCTGCGTTTCGTCTACAAGCTGGCGGCCAGTGCGCCGGATTATTTCGAGGTGCTGCTGAACGCCGCCGCCGGGCCGGTGGGCACACGCGACTACCGCATCGCACTCGAAGCCATTCCGTTGGCCAACGACAAGACGCTGGTGCATCTGACCTATGCCTACTCATACGGCCTGGCCGCGCGGCTCGCCATGCAGACTTATCTGGCGACCGTGGCGCGCGAGAAAGTGGGCTTCACGGTGCTCGGCAAACAGGCCGATGGCCAGCCCGAATACGTGGGCGGCGTGCGCGGTGTGGTGGAGCGCAACACCATGCGTTACTACCTGGCCATCGACGCCTACCTGGGTTCGCTGAAGTTGCCCGCGGGCGAACAGTTCGATCAGCGCCTGAAGACCTGGTTCGACGCCTCGGAGCAGTACGCGCTGCAACTGCACGAGATGGAGCAGGCCGCGTATGTGGACATGAAACACGCCGAGAACGAGCGCCAGCACAAGGCGCCCTGAACTCCTCCCTAAGCCGCGGCTTGAACCGATTGATCGCCCGCGTTCAGGCCAGCAGGTCGCGCAGCGTGCGTGCGATCACCTTGGTCGCGCGGCGCAGGTCTTCCAGCTCCAGGCGTTCGTCAGAGCGCTTGGCATGCGACTCGAGCACGGTGCGCGGCCCGGCGCCGGAGTTCTCGCCGGGGAGGCCGGATTCGGCATACAGACGCACGTCGGTATAGAGCGGTGTG
>JAQGMQ010000540.1 GCA_028292305.1 Rhodoferax sp. | reverse complement strand
GGGGTCGCGGGTTCGAGTCCCGTCCACTCCGCCAAACGGAAACCCTTGCAGTTCATTGAGCTGCAAGGGTTTTTCATTTGCGCCTTTGTTTTTCCTCTTCGCCATCTCTGCATCCGCCGTCCATCCTGTTGCAATGGACCACCATCGGCGTGGCTGCGCACGGCGGCATACTTGTAGCACCTTCATTGAGAGACGGACATGGCGATCACCCAAGGCAAATTCTTTTCACGCACGGTTGGGATGGACAGCGGCCACGAGATCACCGTCACGCTGCGCCGCACGCAGCATTTCGACATCGACACCATCGACCTCGAAACGCGGGACCTGGACGACCTCGAGACGCCAGCAGGTGGGCCGTACGACACCGAGGAGGAAGCGCTGGCCGCCGCCAAGGTGATGGCCGCACACGTGCTGGGCTGAAGGGCCAGCAACTGGGTGGACGACACCCTCGCGCCCAAGGGCGCGGGGAAACGCGGCCGGCGAAGAGAAACTCCTGCGATCTGCGAGTACGCGAAAATTATTCCCGTTTACGCAAGAGTGATTTGTGTTTTGCGGGGATTCTTGTCTCGTGCCGGAAGAGAGACCATACATGCCAGCCCGCCGCTGCGCGGTCTTTCAATCCACCCAGGAATCCATATGAAGCTCTATTTCCACGATCTCTCCGGCCACTCGCACCGCGCCCGGCTGTTCCTGTCGCTCCTCGCCTTGCCCCATGAGCTGGTGGATGTCGACCTCATGCAGGCTGCCCACAAGACGCCGGAATTTCTCCGCTTGAACCCGTTCGGCCAAGTGCCCGTGCTCGACGATGGTGGCGTGATCGTGGGCGATTCGAACGCCATCCTGGTGTACCTCGCCAAGAAGCTCGGCCGTACCGACTGGCTGCCCGAGGCGGCGCTGCCAGCCGCGGCCGTGCAGCGGTGGCTCAGCGTGGCGGCTGGCGAGATCGCCTATGGCCCGGCGGCGGCGCGCTTGATCACGCTGTTCAGTGCGCCACTGCGGGCCGAAGAGGTGATCGGCCGGGCACACCGCCTGTTGAAGGTGATCGACGGCGAACTCGCCGGCCGCGACTACATCGCCGCCGCGCACCCGACCATCGCCGATGTGGCGCTGTACAGCTATATCGCCAGTGCGCCGGAAGGCAACGTCGATCTGTCGGCTTACGCGCAAGTGCGTGCCTGGCTCGTGCGCATCGAGTCGTTGCCGGGCTTCGTGGCCTTCCGCAAGTCGCCGGTCGGCCTGTCGGCCTGAACTGTGCAGGCGCCCGTGCAAGCCCCCGGAGCGCGGACGCAGCCACCACCGAGCAGGAGCCGCCATGTCCTCAACCGTTGACACACCGACTGCCTCGCCCTGGCACGCGGGCGAGATTGCAATACAGCGCCAGATCGGCGTGGCCGACTACGTGCAGCAGCATGGCAGCGCCTGGGTGCGCGACCACTTGATCGCGCAGCACCGCAGCTTCTACCCGCTGCTGCCCTTCATCGCCATCGGCGCGGTCGACCCGGCGGGCAACGTCTGGGCCACGCTGCGGGCGGGGCCACCCGGATTTCTGCAGGCGCCCGATGCGCAGCGGCTGGATGTGGCCGCGCCGCGTGACCCTGCCGATCCGGCAGAGGCGGGCATGAACGACGGTAACGCCGTGGGCCTGCTCGGCATCGACCTGATGACACGCCGGCGCAACCGGCTCAACGGCACGCTGCGCCGCAGCGACGCGGCTTCGTTCAGCGTGGCCGTGGGGCAGAGCTACGGCAACTGCCCACGCTACATCCAGAACCGGCACTTCGCCTTCACACGCGACCCGGCCACGGTGTCGCCACAGCCCGCGCAAACACTGGACGCCATGGACGACCGCGCCCGCCGCATGGTGCGCGAGGCCGACACGTTCTTCGTCGCCTCGTTCGTTGACCTGCCCAGCGGCGAACGCCAGGTGGATGTGTCGCACCGTGGGGGGCGGCCGGGCTTCGTGCGGATGGAAACAGTCGGCTCAAAAGATGTGCTCACCGTGCCCGACTTCAACGGCAATCTGCTGTTCAACACGCTCGGCAACTTCTTGACCAACCCCAAGGCTGGGCTGCTGTTCGTCGACCATGCCAGCGGCGACGTGCTGCAGATGACCGGCCAGGCCGAGGTGCTGCTCGATGCCGCTGCCAGCGCCGACACCGCTGCGTTCGAAGGTGCGGAGCGGCTGTGGCGTTTCATGCCCGATCGCGTGGTCCACCGGCTGCAAGGTGTGCCGTTGCGCTGGACTTTTGCGGAAGACGGCTGGTCGCCCAACCTGCGCACCACCGGCAACTGGGACGAAGCCGCCCAGCGTCTGCGGGCCAGCGCCCTGGCCCGCCAGTGGCGGCCCTTCAAGGTCGCCGCCATCGTCGAGGAAGTGCCGATGTGCGTTCCCTGCATCTGGAGCCCGCCGATGGCATGGCGCTGGTGCCGCACCGTGCGGGGCAGCATCTGCCGATCCGCGTCACGCCGGCGGGGCAGGGCGGTCCGCTGGTGCGCACCTACACCTTGTCGACCGCACCCTCGGACGGCCACTACCGCATCAGCGTCAAGCAACAGGGCGCGGTGTCGGCCCACCTGCATGCCTTGCAGGTCGGCGACACCCTGGAGGCGCAGGGGCCGGCCGGCGGCTTCACCATCGACGCCAGCGCGCGGCGCCCCGCGGTGCTGCTGGCCGCGGGCATCGGCATCACGCCTTTGCTGGCGATGCTGCGCCACCTGGTGGCTGAAGGCCGGCGCACGCGGCACCAGCGTCCGGCATGGCTGTTCCATGCCGCGCGCACACGGGACGACCGCGCCTTCGACGCAGAGATCCAGGAGTTGGTGACATCGGCCAAAGGCGCGGTGCGGCTGGTACGGGTGTCGAGTGCGGCGGATGGCTTGTCAGCGAACGATGACTTCGATGTTGCCGGTCGCATCGACATGGCGCTGCTGAAGGCGAAGCTGCCGTTCGACGACCACGATTTTTATGTCTGCGGGCCGGCTGCGTTCATGCAGGGGCTGTACGACGGCTTGACCGAGTTGAATGTGCCCGATGCGCGCATCCATGCCGAGGCTTTCGGGCCGGCTTCCATCCAGCGGCGCGCGGCCACGAACACGCCTGCGCCGACGCTCGGACCAGTGTCTGAAACCAGTGTGCGCGTCGTATTCGCCCAGTCGGGCAAGGAAGCCCGTTGGAATCCCGGCGATGGCGACTTGCTGACGCTGGCCGAATCGCGCGGTATCGCTCCGGCCTTCGGCTGCCGAGGCGGGCATTGCGGCACGTGCACGACCAAGGTGCTCGAAGGCGCAGTCACCTATGCCGAGGCGCCGCAGTTTCCGGTGTCGGCAGGCGAAGTGTTGTTGTGCCGAGGCATGCCGGCGCAGGCGTCCGGCAGCGCGTTGCATCTGCAGGCATGACAGCTGCGGCGCGTGGTCAACCGATCTGCTTCAGTGACGCCAGGTCGACCTCGCCCTGCTGGCTGCTGAACCGGGGCGTGCCGTCGCCGCCACCGCCTTGCTGCTGGCCTACACCGGAGATCTGGTGGTCACCGGTGTCGTACTGCGTGACCTTGCCGTTCTGCTCCACCGCCAGCCGCCGCTGGTCCGGGAAGAACGCGTAGCGCAGGCCGTTCTGCCCACCGCTGCTGCCCGGATTCGACAAGCCCTGCGGCCACCAGCTGCTGTCGGGCGGCGCCATGGGTTTCATGGGCGCCATGGCTTGCATCGGTTTCATGGGCGCCATGCCCTGCATCGGCGCCATCGGCTTCATCGCCTCCACGTTCAGTAGTCTCCGTAGCCGCGGCCACCGCGGGCGTTGATCAGCA
This sequence comes from Rhodoferax sp., assembly GCA_028292305.1. Taxonomy (GTDB): domain Bacteria; phylum Pseudomonadota; class Gammaproteobacteria; order Burkholderiales; family Burkholderiaceae_C; genus Rhodoferax_B. Next base: position 168 of record JAQGMQ010000540.1, on the reverse strand, counting down.
GCGCGGCAATGATGGCACCGGCGGCGGCGGCGATCAGCAGTGCCTTCATCGGTTCGGCCTGAACGTACTGGGCGCTCGACGCCTGCAGCTCGGCGGCCTTGTCCTTGACGGTGTCCTTCACGCTGCCGAGTTTGGCGGATGCGGCATCGAGCGCGCCCTTGGCGTAGT
>JAQGMQ010000532.1 GCA_028292305.1 Rhodoferax sp. | reverse complement strand
GTTAGGCACCTGGCTCAGCGTTAAGCTGCCCAGCCCGGGTGGGATGGGGGCCGGCCAGGTGGGCACGGCGGTCCATTCGTCGGACGGCGCTGTCTGGCCCAGCAGCACGGCCAGGCTCTGGGCGGCATGCGCAGCGGCCAGCCGGGGCTCGGCCAGTTGCGCGCGGGTCTGGGCCAGCCGGGCCACGGCCAGCGACGATTCGTCGGGCGCGCCCAGGCGTTGCTGGCGGCGCACGTCCAGCAGCGCCAGCGCCCGGGAGTCGAGTTCTTCCATGCGCCGCACCAAGGCTTCCTGGTACTGCGCGGCGCGCAGGTCGGCGTAGCTGCGTACCACCTCGGCCACGGTGGAAACGCGGGCCGCCTCGGCACCGGCAACCGCGGCGTCGAGCCGGGCCTGGCCGGCGCGTTGCGCCGATTCGCGGGCGCCGAACAGCCCGAGTTCCCAGACCGCGTCGAGGCTGGCCTGGAAGTAGGTGTCGACGGCCGACACGTCCTGCACCGTGCGTGCGCCGGCCGACACCATTGGGCGGTACTGCATGTTGTCGCGACCGGCCAGCGCCCGCGCCTGGCGCAGCCGGCTGCGGGCCTGGGCCAGGCTCAGGTTCTGCGCCAGCGCCTGGTCGACCAGGGTGTTCAGCCGGTCATCGCCCAGGGCTTTCCACCAACTGTGCAGATCGGGGGCCAGGGCGCCAGGGCTGGCCGTCGTCGGCTGGCGCCAGGCCACGGGCAGGTTGTCGGGCAACGGGGGCACGGCGGGTGCGGCACAGCCGGCCAGCGCGCCAGCCAGGCACAGGGCGGAGATGCGTTCGAACAGTGGCAGGCGGCGCGGCGGTGATGGGCGAGGCAAGGACAAGGCAGGCTGGCGGTAGGCACTGACGGTAATGGCAGCCAGCCATTGGACCGTATCAACTTTGCGCGGCTTTGCGCCTTGTGTGGAGACTGCGTGGAGAGCCCCGGCACCAACCGACCCCCGGACCAACGGACGCAGGCCGCCGATGGCACTACCCCCGGCACGGGTTGGTCGCGCAGTGATAATGGCCGTCCTTCTACCTACCCCGCGTGTGGCCGTTGTGCCCGCACCCACTGCAGTTGCTCCTATGGCCGGTGCTTCCTCTTATTCGGACCTTTCAGCGAAACCGTTGACGCCACCGCCGGCCGATCCCGGGCCGCTGGTGCTGATCGTCGAAGACGAGCCGGGCATCGCCGACATCCTGGCGGCCTACCTGAAGCGCGAGGGCTTGCGCACCCAGATCGCCAGCGACGGCCAGACGGCGCTGCGCCTGTTCGGCCAGATCCGCCCGGACCTGGTGCTGCTGGACATCCATCTGCCGGGCATGGACGGCGTCGACGTCCTGAAGAACATCCGTGCCGACAGCGACACCCCGGTGATCATGGTCACGGCCCTGGCCGACGATGTCGACAAGCTGCTGAGCCTGCGCATGGGTGCCGACGACTACGTGGTCAAACCCTTCAGCCCACCCGAAGTGGTGGCCCGCGTGCGGGCCGTGCTGCGCCGCACCGGCGCCCGCCCGGCTAACGCGGCGCGCGCCGCGCCGATTCGTGTGGGGCGGCTGCTGGTCGACCTCGAAGCCCACGGCGCCTCCACCGTGGACGACGCCGGCGGCATGCAGCCGCTGCCGCTCACGCTCACCGAATTCCGCCTGCTGGCCTGCCTGGCCAGCCAGCCGCGGCGGTGTTTCTCGCGCAGCTATCTCATCGAAACCTGCCTGCCCGAGAGCGATGCGCTGGACCGGGTGATCGACTCGCACCTGAGCAAGCTGCGGCGCAAGCTGCAGAACGCGGGCCATGGCGAACTGATCGAGACGGTGCGCAGCATCGGCTACAGGCTGTGGCCCGGAGCCTAGGTCGCATCTGGGTCCGGTTCGGGCTCTGGATCGCCGCCACGGTGCTGTTCACCGTGGCCGTGCTGGGCGTCAGCGTGCTGGTGTTCGCGCAATGGCAGTACCAGGGCTTCTACAAGAGCCTGCCGATCAACGTGCGCCATGAGCTCGACGAACTCGTCACCGCGGAACTGGACGACAGCCCGCGCGCCATCGCCATCTACGGCGAATACTGGGAAGGCGACCTGCTGTGGGGCGAACGCTGGGCGTTGCTGATCGGCCTGCTGGTGTGCCTGCCTTTCGGCCTGGCCACCGGCTTCTGGGTGTCGCGCTTCGTGACCTTGCCGATGGCCTCGATGGCGCAGGCGGCGCAGCGCATCGCCCTGGGCGACTTCTCGGTGCGTGCCGAGCCGGGTCGGCAGAAGGGCGAGATGGCCGAGATGGTGCGCGACTTCAACCACATGACCGATGCGCTCGAACAGTTGGAGAGCGAGCGCAAGTTCACGGCCGCCGCGGTCTCGCACGAACTGCGCACGCCCCTCACCGTGCTGCGCGCCCGCCTGCACGCCGTGTGTGATGGCGTGATCCCGCCCGACCCTTCCGAGTTTCGCCTGCTGCTGCAGCAGGTCGAACACCTGGGCCGCCTGGTCGACGACCTGCACACCTTGTCCATGGCCGATGCCGGCCGCTTGTCGCTGCAGCGCCTTGAATTCAATCTGGTGCCGCTGGCCGAACAAGCGCTGGCGCGGCATGCCAGGCTGTGCGAAGAACGCGGCCTGGCGCCCGAGCTGCGTTGCCTGAGCGCCGAAGTCTGGATCGACGCCGACCCCGACCGCATGCTGCAGGTGATCTCGAACCTGGTGGAAAACGCGCTGCGTTACGCCAGCGAGGGCGGCTGGCTGGAGATCGCGGTGGGCTTCGAGGCCGCGACACAACACGCCGTGCTGACCGTCAGCGACGCTGGGGCCGGCCTGCCCGACGAAGTGCGGCGCAATTTGTTCCAGCGTTTCTCGCGCGGCGGCAATACCCGTTCGCGCAGCGCGGAAGAGGTGGGGGGTTCGGGCCTGGGGCTGTCTATCGTGTCGGCCCTGGTGGTGCGCCAGGGCGGCACCATTGCCGCTGATGACTCGGAGCGTGGCGGTACACGTTTCACCATCCGCTTGCCCGGGCACGCGGCGCCGGGCCGCGCCGCTGGCCAGGCATCGGACAGCGCCGATGCCCTGGACGGCCGCCTCGCGTAATTTCGCAGTCGCCTGAATCAGGCGGGCTTGACGGCCAGATCGGCCTGTGTCTTGCCTGAGTCGATCGCGTCCTTGTACCACTGAGGCCGCTTGCCGTGACCGCTCCAGAAGCTGGTGCCATTGGTGAACTTGGGTGGCTTGGGCGCCTTCTTGGCGGCGGCGTTCTTGCGGCCGGCCTTTACGGGCTTTGGCGCCGCGGCGTTCTTCCGGGTCTTGGCGGCGGGCTTGGAGGTGGTCGCTGGTGCGTCGCCAAACAGGTCTTCGGTGGTCAGGCCATAAGCGTCGATGGCCGTCTTGATGCGCGCAATCACGCCCACGGCTTCCTTCTTCTTCAGCGCATTGGCCTGCTCTTGCAGTTTTTCAATCTGCTGCTGAATGGTGGCGAGGGTTTTTGCCATTGCGGTCCTTTTAGTGCGTAAAAGGCTGAGAGTATGCCTAATGAAACGCAATGACCGCCGTCAACGCAAATGAACGCCCCGTAAAGAGGCGTTCATTGCCGCTGAGAATCAGCCCGCATCCTTCAATGCCTGCTTGGCCTTGTTCGCGGAATTCTTGGACTTGTTGTGGTGGTAGCCGGACTTGACGTTGTTCACCACCTTGCCCACCGGGCCACTCTTCTTGGCCTCGCTGTCGGCGCGCTTCTCGTCGATCTTGTGTTTGGCCGCATCGGTCGCCTCAGAGGCGGCTTTGGCCACCTGGGCGTTGGCGGGCAATGCCGTCAATGCGGTGAAGGCGGTCAAAGATACGGCCAGTGCCAAAAGGATTTTCTTCATGGGTTCTCCAGGAAATGAATGGATACCTTGAATTCTTGCGCCGTTTGAGAGCCCGTCGTGTCAGCCATCGCCGTGAGTTGCATTGCCGCACGTTGTGGCAATGCTTCGGCGCGCGATGAAGTTTCGAAGCTCAGGCAAAGGGAGAGAAGGGCACTGCGGTATGTGTGGAGTCGACGCGCGACAGCCGCTGGTGCCGTCGCCCAGCCGCACCTCAGACCGGCGACTTGCGGCGGCGGACCACGGCGCCCATCAGGCCCAGCGCCAGAACCACCATCGCCAGTGAGTCTGGTTCCGGCACCTGCGCGATGCGGGTCACATCGGTATAGACGCCATCGAACCTGAAGCTGGCCTTCAGGCCGTCGATCAGGGTGTTGTCCATCAGCGCCAGGAAGTCGGCGTTGGTTGACCAGTCGCCGAGGAAGCGAAAGGCGTAGTCCATCGATGTGCCGTCCAGGTAGTCGAGCACCGTCAGCGTCTTGCCCGCGGCAACGGCGCCGAGGCCATTGAAGGTCAACGACGAGAAGTCCAGGTCGAACAGCGAGTCGCCGAGCAGTGAGAAGCTGGCAAACGTCTGGCCGTTCTGGCCGCTGGCATTGGCCAACTGCAATGCGCCGCCGTTCATCGCCAGGCTACTGGCCGATGACAGGCGGTTCGCTCCGTCCAGCACCAGCGTGCCGCCGCTGACTGCCGTCGTGCCGGCATAGCTGCTGAAGCCAGACAACGTCACCTTGCCGCTTTGCACTTCGACGCTGCTGAAGTTCGCTATCGCGCCGGCGTACGAGAAGCTGTTGCCCGCGCCCGGGCTCACCACCATCTTGTTGCTGCCACCGGCGCCACCATCGATGTTGCCGATGATGGAAGCCTGCCCGCCGCTGATGTAGAGGCTGTTGTTGCCGCCGCCCATGTCGATCGCCAGGCCGCTGCTGGCGCCGTTGATGACGCCGGCGTTGCGGATGGTGTCGTTGTCCAGCCCGGTCTTGACCGCCGCGTTGAGCGTGCCGCCGCCCAGCAGCGTGGCGCCGCCGTTGTTGTTGACGGTGACGGTAAAACCGCTGGCCG
>JAQGMQ010000529.1 GCA_028292305.1 Rhodoferax sp. | reverse complement strand
CGCGCCCGCTGCCGACACGTCCTTGCCGGTGTGCGCCAGCGCCGTCGCCACATGTTTGGCCTCCAGCACGGAAGCCCGTTCGGCCGCCTCCAGCTGCAGTTGAATGGCCGCGCAGGCCACCGCAAGCACGGCGAACACCACCGCGGCAAAGGCCGCCAGCAGCTTCCAGCGGATGCTGCCCCGGCTCGGGTGCAGAAGGGAAACACTCATGGCTTGGCAACGCCGGGTTGAACCGGCCCGTGCGGAAAGCTCAGCTCGCCCCACCGGCTGCTCCATTCGTCGGCCCACAGTTGACCCGGCCGCGTGGCCACATCCAGGTGGGCTTCGGGCGCGTCGGCGAACACCGCATGCCTCTCCACGCATTGCAGGATGGCCCGTTCGACGGACAGCCCGGCACTGCTGGCGCGGCGCTGCAATCTGGCATAGGACCTGGCGGGCAGCGAGAGGGTGATGGTCACTTCCTTGGCCATTACCGCGCGCCCTGTCGCCAGGCGGCTTTGGAGCGGGGGGCGGAGTGTGTGGATTGCCTGCTGCGCGTGGAGGCCATGCCTGCCGCCGCTGTGCCGCCAGCCAGGTGTTCGCGGGTCTTCATGCCGTGGGTCCCTCAGGTGTCATGAAGCAATTCTGCTGGGCTCCGCATCGAAAAGGGTGGCGGGATTGTGTCGAATGCGCGGCATCTCGGGCGCTGGCTGCTCATGCCGCTGAAGCCTTTTCCGTTCGGTGCCGGCCAAAACGCCCGACGTCATCAATTCAGTAAAACAGCATAAACCTTCCGAAAATTTAACTTTACTTCATAGGCATAGCCTTGAATACTTCGCTCCGCACCGACCTCGAAGAGGCGCGGAGACAAGCCGAACCCGGTGTGATCGAGCACCCGGGAAGGCGCAACAAGAAGACGGACCATGTCACCACCCAACGTACAAGCACAAGCACGCGCCCCAGGGGCGCATCTCGCCGACCGCCCGGCCATCCTCCAGCACGCCACGCAGCGGCTCCTGATCGGCGACCAATGGGGGCCCGCCGCATCCGGCAAAAGCTTCGACTCCTTCAATCCGGCCACCGGTGAGGTGATTGCCCGGCTCGCCGAGGGCGACGCATCGGACATCGACCGTGCGGTCCAGGCCGCACGCCTGGCGTTCAACGGCGAATGGAGCCAATGGAAACCGTATGACCGCCAGCGCCTGCTGCTGCGCATCCATGACCTGATCGACAAGAACTTCGAAGAGCTGGCGCTGTTGGAGACGCTGGACATGGGCGCCCCGGTGCAGCGCACCCTGGGTCTGCGGCGCTATATCTCGCAGCTCATCATGTTCTATGCCGGGCAGACCATCAACGTGGCTGGCGCGACGCTGCCGAATTCATTGCCGGGCAATATCACGACGCTGTCGCTGAAGGCGCCGGTGGGTGTCGTGGGCGGCATCATTCCGTGGAACGGACCGCTGATCAGCCAATGGTGGATCCTGGGGCCGGTGCTGGCCACGGGTTGCACGGCGGTGATGAAGCCGGCCGAAGATGCGTCGTTGAGCGTGCTGCGCATTGCCGAGCTGTTGCGCGAGGCCGGCATGCCGGCGGGCGTGGTGAACGTGGTCACGGGGCAGGGCGGCGTGGCCGGCGCGGCGCTGGCCGAGCACCCCGACGTCGACCGCATCGCCTTCACCGGCTCCACGGAAACCGGCCGCAAGATCATCCGGGCTTCGGCGTCCAACATCAAGCGGCTGCAGCTGGAGCTGGGCGGCAAGTCGCCCGACATCCTGTTCGCCGATGCCGACCTGGATGTGGCCGTGCCCGGCGCCGCCATGGCCGCCTTCAACAACACCGGCCAGATCTGTTACGCGGGCACGCGCCTGTTCGTGCAGCGCAGCGTCCAGGAGCAGGTGCTGGAACGGCTCACCACGTTCAGCCGGACCTTGCGGGTGGGCAACGGCATCGATCCAAAGGTGCAGCTGGGTCCGATCGTCTCGGCCAAACAGCTCGACAACGTGATGCGCTACATCGACATCGGCAGCAAGGAAGGTGCGACGCTGGCCAGCGGCGGCAAGCGCCTGCAAGGCGGAGATTTCGGCGAGGGTTTCTTTGTCGAGCCGACCGTGTTCGGCAACGTCAGCAACGACATGACGATCGCGCAGGAAGAGATCTTCGGCCCCGTCATTTCCGTGATCCCTTTCGACGATGCCGAGCATGCCCTGAGCCTGGCCAACGACATCGACTACGGGCTCGGCGGTGCGGTGTGGACGCGCAGCCTGTCGACCGCCATGAAGGTCTCGCACGGCATCAAGGCCGGCACGATCTGGGTGAACTGTTATGGGCAGATCGATCCCGGCGTGGGCTTCGGTGGCTACCGCATGAGCGGTTATGGCTGGAAGGGCGGGCCACAACACGTGGATGCCTTCCTGTACCAAAAGGCCGTGTACCTGAATCTTGATTGATAAAAAACTCCAAAGGAGCGAGACATGAGTATCTGGGCAGTCGTTGAAAACGGCGCACCGCTGAAGCGGATCGAGCGACCCGCGCAGGAACCGGTGGGCACCGAGGTGCTGCTGGACGTGACCTATGCAGGCGTGTGCCATTCGGACCTGCACTTCTGGAAGGGCCACTACGACATGGGCGGCGGCAAGCTCATGAAGCTCACCGACCGTGGCGTGGTGTTGCCGCGCGCGCCGGGCCATGAAGTGGTGGGGCGTGTCGCCAGGCTGGGGCCGGACGCCAAGGGCGTGAAGGTCGGCGACCAGCGCATCGTGTTCCCGTGGCTGGGCTGCGGCGTGTGCGAAGTCTGCCGCAGCGGCAACGACAACCTGTGCGCCAAGCCCAACGCCATCGGCGTCATGCGGGACGGCGGCTTCGGCGACCAGGTGCTGGTGCCCGACGCCCGTTTCCTGGTCGACCCGGGTGAGGTGGACCCGGCTTATGCCGCCACGCTGGCCTGCTCGGGCGTCACGGCCTATTCCGCCATCAGGAAGGTGCTGCCGATGGCGCCCGACGAGCCGATCGTGCTGTTCGGCGCGGGCGGGCTGGGCCTTGCCGCGATCGCCATGCTGAAGGCCCTGGACCACCGTCACATCGTGTCGGTCGACATCAGTGCCGACAAACGCGCGGCGGCGCTGGAGATGGGCGCCACGCAGGCCGTCGACGGCGCGCAGCCCGAACTGGGCGCGGCGATCCTGGCCGCCACCGGTGGCCAGGTCGGCGCGGTGATCGACTTCGTCAACATCGGCAGCACGGCCCAGACGGGTCTCGATCTGCTGAAGAAAGGCGGCAAGCTGATCCTGGTGGGCGTCGGCGGGGGCGAGATCATGCTGTCGCTGGCGGGCATGATCTTTCGACCCCGCACCATCCAGGGCACGGCCACCGGCAACCCGCAGGATCTGCGCGACGTGACCGCGCTGGCACGCTCCGGCAAACTCGCGCCGATTCCGGTCACCGAGATGCCGAAGGACCAGGCCAACGAAGCCTTGCAGATGCTGAACGACGGCCGGGTCAAGGGCCGCATCGTTCTGGTGAGCTGATCGCGGGCTCGCCATGACGCAAGAGCCATACGACGTGGTCGCCGTGGGCGCCGGCTTTGCCGGGCTGTTCCTGATCCACCGGCTGCGCGCGCTGGGCCTGCGCGTGCGTGTGCTCGAAGCAGGCGACGATGTCGGCGGCACCTGGTACTGGAACCGCTACCCGGGCGCACGTTGCGACGTCGAGAGTTTCGAATACTCGTTCTCGTTCGACGAAGCGCTGCAGCAGGAATGGACGTGGAGCGAACGCTACGCCGCACAGCCCGAAATTTTGCGCTACATCCAGCATGTGGCCGACCGTTTCGACCTGCGGCGCGACATCGCATTCGGCCTGCGCGTGACGGACGCGGTGTTCGACCTGCCGGCCAACCGCTGGACGGTCACGGCCGATGACGGTCAGCAGTTCACGGCGCGGTTCTTCATCATGGCCAGCGGCTGTCTTTCCAATGCCAAGGTGCCGGATGTGCCCGGTCTGGCGGACTTCAAGGGCCAGTGGTTTCACACCGGCCACTGGCCGCGTGAAGGCGTGGATTTCAGCGGCAAGCGGGTGGGCGTGGTCGGCACCGGCTCGACGGGCATCCAGGCGATTCCTGTCGTGGCCGGACAGGCGGCGCATCTGCATGTATTCCAGCGCACCGCCAACTACAGCATTCCGTTGCGCAACGGGCCGGTCACGCCAGCATTCGAGGACGAATTCAAGCGCGACTATGCGGGCCTGCGCGAACAGGCGCGGCATTGCCCCTCCGGCGTGGCACGGTTTCCGAACCCGCAGCGCGGCGCATTGGAGATGACGGAAGCCGAACGCCTGGCGTCCTATGAAGAACGCTGGCGCTTCGGCGGCATCAGTTTTGCGCGTGCCTTCAACGACACGGTGATGAAGCAGGACGCCAACGACCTGATGCGGCAGTTCTTGGTGCCGCGCATGCTTGCCTGCGTCGAAGATCCGAGCACCAGGGCGAAGCTGACACCCACCTACGCGGTGGGCACGAAGCGGCTGTGCGGCGACACGGGCTACTTCGAAACCTATAACCGGGACAACGTCGCGCTGGTCGATATCCAGCAGGCGCCGATCACGGCGGTGACACCGACCGGCATCCAGACCCACGACGCCCATTACCCGCTGGACGTGATCATCTTCGCAACCGGCTTCGACGCCATCACCGGGCCGCTGCTGGCGGTGAACATGCGGGTAGAAGATGGCAGCCAGGGAGGCGTCGATCTGCACAGCCTCTGGCGTGATGGGCCGCGCGCCTATCTCGGCCTGATGGTGGCCGGGCTGCCCAACCTGTTCACGGTGACCGGCCCGGGCAGCCCCTCGGTGCTCAGCAACGTGGTGGTGTCCGTCGAGCAACACGTCGAGTGGATCGGCAACTGCCTGGCCGCCATGCGCGCACGTGGCTTCGACCGGATCGAGGCGGAGCCTGAAGCGCAGCAAGCCTGGGCCCGGCACGTGGACGAGCTGGCCCGCCGCTCGCTGATGCCCGATGCCAACTCCTGGTACATGGGGGCCAACATTCCCGGCAAGCCCCGCATGTTCATGCCCTACATGGGCGGTGTCGGGGTGTACCGGCGCCAATGCGAGGCGGTGGCCGCTGCGGGCTACACCGGCTTCGTGTTGTCGCAGGTGGAGCGTTCAACGGTCTGACCAGGGCCCGCTGCGGGGGCGCATGGCCACCGCGTGATTTCCGCAGATTTGAAATACAACAAGGAGACAACATGCTTCGCAAGAACATGACAAGACGCGCGGCGCTGGGCCATCTGGGCACAGGGCTGCTGGCAACGGCGACGGTCCGTGGGGCGATGGCGCAATCGGGCCCGTATCCGAACCGACCGATCAAGATCATCGTGCCCTGGGCCGCAGGCGGTGGCGGCGATGTGATCGTTCGGCTGATGGCGCCCAGCCTGACGCAGCGACTGGGGCAGCCGATCGTCGTCGAGAACCGGCCGGGGGCCATCGGCACCATCGGCAGTCTTGCCGCGGCGCGCAGCCCGGCCGACGGCTATACCCTGGTGTACGCGGGCGCCGACTCGCATTCGATCGCGCCCCACGTCGTCAAGCGGATTCCTTACGACGCCAAGAAGGACTTCATTGCGATTGCGCCCATCGGCGCATTTCCGCTCGGCCTGGTGGTGCCCACCGCGCACCCGGCCAAGACCCTGGCGCAGTTCATCCAGATGGCCAAGGACGCAAAGGAGCCGTTGACCTTTGGCTCCTGGAGCCTGGGCAGCTCCGGCCACATCACGATGGAAGCCTTCAAGCAGGCGGCAAAAGTCAACCTGCTGCATGTGCCCTACAACGGCACGGCGCCCTTGGTGCAGGCGCAACTGGCCGGCCAGATCGACTGTTCCATCAACGCCTTGTCCGTGGTCGAGCCGCATGTGCGGGCCGGCACGCTGCGCCTGTTGGCCATCACCGCCAAGGAGCGCGTGCCGCAATTCCCCGACATTCCGATCATGCGCGAGATGGGGATCAGCATCGACATGGGGCCGTGGATCGGTCTGTTCGCGCCGGCGGGCGTGCCGGCCGAGACCATTGCGCGTCTGCACGACGCCATCGACGCCACGTTGCAGGAGCCGGCCATCGTCGAACAGACGAAGAAGATGATCATGGTGATCGACCACATGGACCAGCGCGCATACCAGCAGTTCGCCAACAGCGAGTTCGATCGCTGGGGCGACTACATCCGCACCGCCAAGGTCACGCTGGACCAATAGCGCCATGCATCAATGCCACAAGGAGACCAGATGAAATCGACCAGCATCACCCGGCGCGCCGCGCTGCACAACATGGGTGGAGCCGTATTGGCCACCGCGGCCGGGCCGCTGCTGGCCCAGCCAGCGGCCTACCCGAGCCGACCGATCAAGATCATCGTGCCCTGGGCCGCGGGCGGTGGCGGTGACGTGATCGTGCGGCTGATGTCGCCCAGCCTGGCGCAGCGCCTCGGGCAACCGGTCATTGTGGAAAACCGCCCCGGCGCCATCGGCACCATCGGCAGCCTGGTGGCGGCACGCAGCCCGGCCGACGGCTACACCTTGCTGTATGGCTCGGCCGATTCCCACTCGATTGCCCCGCACATCCTGAAGCGCCCGCCCTACGATGCCAAGAAGGATTTTGTGGCGGTGGCCCCCATCGGTTACCCGCCGTTGGGGCTGGCCGTGCACGCCTCGCATCCGGCCAAGACCTTCGCCCAGTTCCTGCAGATGGCCAAGGAGGCCAAGGCGCCACTCACGTTCGGATCGTGGGGCCAGGGCAGTTCGGGGCACATCACCATGGAGGCCCTGAAGCAGGCCACACACGTGGATCTGCTGCATGTGCCCTACAACGGCACCGCCCCGCTGGCACAGGCACAGCTGGCCAACCAGGTGGACTGCTCCATCAACACCTTGCCGGTGATCGAGCAGCACGTGCGCGCGGGCTCGCTGCGGCTGCTGGCCATCACCGCCAAAGAGCGCATCGCCCAGTTCCCCGACATCCCGATCATGCGCGAGATGGGCATCAGCATCGACATGGGGCCCTGGCTCGGCTTCCTGGCCCCGGCCGGCGTGCCTGCCGACACCGTGGCGCGTCTGCACGATGCCTTCGACGCCACGCTGCGCGAGCCGCCCATCGTGGAGCAGATGACCAAGACCATCATGGTCATCGACCACATGGACCAGAAGAGTTACCAGACCTTCTACGCGCGTGAATTCGACCGCTGGGGCGACTACATCCGTACCGCCAAGGTGACAGTCGATATCTAGGGCGAAGGCACCCATGGCCCTGCATCCCTTCATTGCCAACCAGATGGCGCTGAGCCGGGCGGCCCACCGGCCCGGGTTGTCGGCCGGCTCGCCCGCACAGGCGCGCGCGCTGGTGGCCAGCGCACGTGGGACTCTGGGGCCGGGCCCGGCGGTCGACGACGTCACCGACCTCGCGATACCGGCCCGCGGCGGGCCCGTGCCCGCGCGGATGTATGTCGCTGCCCGAGACGACGTCCACGGGTTGCTGGTCTACGTGCACGGCGGCGGCTGGGTGTGCGGCGCGCTGGATGATTTCGACGCACTGGCCCGCACGCTGGCGGTGCGCAGCCGGTGCGCCGTGTTGCTGGTCGACTACCGGCTGGCGCCGGAACATCGCTTCCCGTGTGGCCTGCACGATGTGGAGGATGCCTTGTCATGGGCCGAGGCGGCGCGCAAATCCGGGTTTGGCCGCGAGCTGCCACTGGTCGTGGCCGGTGACAGCGCTGGCGCCAACCTGGCGACGGTGGCCCTGGCCAACCTGAGTCAGCAAGTGCAGACTTGCCTGCAATGCCTGTTCTACCCCGTGACCGATTGCGACATGGCGCGCCCCAGCTACCTGCGGTACGCCGATGACCTGCCGCTGACCCGGCAGGACATGGCCTGGTTCTTTACCCACTATGCCGACCGGCAGGACTGGACCGATCCGCGGATCGCACCGCTGCGCCATCCGCATCTGGCGGGCTCGGCCCCGGCCTGGATCGCCGTCGCCGAGTTCGATGTGCTGCATGACGAAGGGGTGCTGTTCGGCGAACACCTGGCGCGCTCCGGGGTGCCGGTCGAGGTGGTGGAAGTCGCATCGCTCGCGCATGGCTTCGTGCGCCTGTTCAATCTGCTGCCCGAGGCCGACGCGGTCATTGCCGCCGCATCGGCCCGGATCAGACTGGCCTGTGGTGTGGACTGATTGCGCAGCGCCGGTGCTATTCGCGCGCTGAAGGGCTGTAGAACGGCGTGCGCCTGGGCTCGTCCGCCAGGTACGACGCGTAGAAGTTCTTCACATGCGGGAACACCGCCTTCGACAAGG
>JAQGMQ010000505.1 GCA_028292305.1 Rhodoferax sp. | reverse complement strand
GTGAGGGTCGGCGTGACGCGCAGGGACGTCAATCAACACCCTCACCCCAGCCCTCTCCCGCACGCGGGAGAGGGAGCAATACCGGCACGGTAGCCAGCGCAGCGACGCGTCCGGTATCCTGGCCCTGGCTCCGAACCCCTCCCCACCCCCTCTAAATGCGCCGAGGAGCGGCGGGTTTGGCGGATCAGGGCTGGCGTTGTTTGAGCGCAGCGAGTTTAGCCAGACCCCGCCAAACCTGAGCACCACAGGCTCCCGCAGCGACAGCGCAGGGCGCAGTTAGTGGGGGCGCTTTCTTTGGGGCCCGTTTCTTGTGCGCACAAGAAAGGGGTCTCGCCCGCCGGTGCGACTACCGGCCAGCGGCGTCAACAAACGTTGACAAATCAACCAGCCATGACAACCCGAACCGGGCCTTTCGACAGGCCCACGGAGAACGGGGAATGGGGCAACTACCGGCCAGCGGCGTCACCAAACGTTGACAAACCAACCAGCCATAAAAACCCGAACCAGCCCCTTCGACAAGCTCAAGCCGAACGAAGGAGGGAACACCTCACCCCACCGGCCAAACCACCCCGTTGTCATTCAAAATCGCATCCAACGGAATATCATGCGCCGCAGGCTCGAAATCATCCAGATACCCCTGCGTGAACCCCAGCCCCACCGTGAACGGCTTCGGCTGCAGCGTCGCCAACGTCCGGTCATAAAACCCGCCGCCATAACCCAGCCGGTAGCCACCCGCCGCATAACCCACGCAGGGCACGAACAGCAGGGTCGGCACCACCACCTCGGTGTCTTTCGGCTTCGGAATGGCGTAGGCGTCTTCTTCCATCGGGCAGCCCGGGTACCAGGCGTGGAACGTCAAGGTCTTGTGCACCTTGTCGACCACGGGCAGGCCGATGCGCTTGCGCTGCGACTCTTCGAGCAGCTCGCCGTCTTCCTTCCAGCGGTGCAGCGCCGGCAGCGGGTCGAACTCGCCCTTGATCGGCCAGTAGGCGCCGATCACGGTGTCGGGCCGGCCGACGAGCCAGATGCGCATCACGCGTTGCAAAAGATCCGCGCGCTGTAGGCGGTCGGGCAGGTTCAGGCGTTGCTCGACGAGTGCCTCGCGCAAGGCTTTGCGGTCCATCGCCTTGTTTTCTTCTGAGTTGTCCATAATCCCCAACATGCAAGTTCCTGCCATTCTGACATCGATCGCGCTGGCCCTTGGCATCGCTTTCGCGGGCGCCGCCGGCGGCCAGCCCCGACCCGATCCCCTGAGCGGCCAAAGTGCCCAGGGCGACAGCACCATCCTCGAGATGGCGCAAGCCTTCAGGAAGCCCGACCGCAAGCGCCTCACCGCCCTGCTGCCCCTGGCGCGCGGCCACGTGCTCGAACCCTGGGCCGCCTACTGGGAAGCCCGCGTGCGCCTCGAGGAACTGGGCTCGGCCGACCTGCAGGCCTTCGCCGCGCGCTTCCCCGGCAGCTACCAGGAAGACCGCCTGCGCAACGACTGGCTGTTGCTGCTGGGCCAGCGCCGCGACTGGCCGACCTTTGCCGACGAACATGCGCGTTACCGCATGAACGACGACAAGGAGGTGCGTTGCTATGCGCTGCTGATCGAGCAGATGAAGAACGGCGCCAACGCCTCCGCCGGCCTGGCCGAGGAAGTGCGCCGCAACTGGTATGCCCAGCGCGAGACCGATGACGGTTGCGCCCTGGCCGCGGCGCAGTTGCTGGCCGACCGCAAGCTGCAGCCCATCGACATCTGGCGCAAGGCGCGCCTGGCCATGGAGACCAACCGGCCGCGCATGGCCGGCAAGGCCATCGAGATCGTGTCGCCCGAGTCGCTGCCGCTGCTCAACGAGCTGAACGACAGCCCGACCAAATTCCTCACCAGCAAGGTCATCGCCATCTCGCGCACGCGCAAGGAGATGATCATGCTGGCGCTGATCAAGATGGCCACCGGCGACGCCGACAACGCCGCCACCCTGCTCGACAGCAAATGGTCGACCCAGCTCACCGCCGAAGAGCGCAACTGGACCTGGGGCGTGATCGGCAAGCAGGCCGCGCAGAAGCTCTCGCCCTCGGCGCAGGATTATTTCGGCCGCATCACGAAAGACGAAGACCTGACCGACGACATGCTCGGCTGGAAGACCCGCAGTGCCCTGCGCGCCGGCCAGTGGAAGCAGGTGGCCAGCGCCGTCAACGCCATGAGCCCCGAGGCCCAGCAAGACCCGACCTGGGTCTACTGGAAGGCCCGCGCGCTGCAGGCGCAGGTCAAGTCGGACCTCGACCGCGTCGAGCCCACGCGGCTGTTCCAGAGCATTGCCGGCGTGCGCGGCTTCTACGAACAGCTGGCACTCGAAGAGACCGGCCAGAAGATCACCGTGCCACCGCGCCCGGCCGCGCTCACGCCCGAAGAAAAAGCCATCGCCAGCGTCAACCCGGGCCTGGTGCGCGGGCTCTATGCGATCCAGCTCGGCCTGCGTGGCGAAGGCAACCGCGAGTGGAACTACACCACCAACCTGCACGACCGCGGCGGCATGAACGACCGCGAGCTGCTGGCCGCGGCCGACCTGGCCTGCCAGCGCGAGGTGTGGGACCGCTGCATCAACACCAGCGACCGCACCAAGTCGATGATCGACTTCGACCAACGCTTCCCGATGCCGCACCAGCAGGCCGTGGTGCAACGCAGCCGCGACATCGCGCTGGACCCGTCGTACGTGTACGGCCTGATCCGCCAGGAGTCGCGCTTCGTGACCGACGCGCGGTCGGGCGTGGGCGCCTCCGGCCTGATGCAGGTGATGCCGGCCACCGCGCGCTGGACAGCCAAGAAGATCGGCCTGACCGGCTTCACCGCCGACCCGATCAACGACCGCGACACCAACATCGCCATCGGCACCGGTTACCTGAAGCTGGTGCTCGACGACTTCGCCGGCTCGATGCCGCTGGCCGCCGCGGCCTACAACGCCGGCCCGGGCCGCCCGCGCGCCTGGCGCAACGGGCCCACGCTGGAGGCCGCGATCTGGGCCGAGAACGTGCCCTTTGCCGAGACCCGCGACTACGTGAAAAAAGTGCTGTCGAACACCACCAACTACGCCGCCATCCTCACCGGCCAGCCGCAGTCGCTGAAGGCGCGGCTGGGCACCATCGGCCCGCGTGACCCGACCGTGCCCGATCCTTCAAAAGATCTGCCCTAAACCACCCTGCAGCCCCTGGTGCCGCCAGGCGCGCCCTCTTTCACCCCGACACCATGTTCATCGCCCATTCCATCGACGACCTGCGCGGCCACCTGGGCCGCTTCGACCACCCCGCCTTCGTGCCCACCATGGGCAACCTGCACGACGGCCACCTGGCCCTGGTGCGCCAGGCCAAGCCGCTGGGCGACGTGACCGTGGCCAGCATCTTCGTGAACCGCCTGCAGTTCCTGCCGCACGAAGATTTCGACAGCTACCCCCGCACCTGGGACGCCGACTGCGCCAAGCTCGAAGACGCCGGCTGCGATGTGTTGTTCGCGCCGCGCGAGCCCGATCTCTACCCCACGCCGCAGACCTGCAAGGTGCAGCCCGACCCGGCGCTGGCCGACATCCTGGAAGGCCAGTTCCGCCCCGGCTTCTTCACCGGCGTGTGCACCGTGGTGATGAAGCTGTTCACCTGCGTGTTTTCCGAGGCCAAGGGCCAGCGCACCGCCGTGTTCGGCAAGAAGGATTACCAACAGCTGATGATGATCCGCCACATGGTCGCGCAGTTCGCGTTGCCGATCAGCATCGTCGGCGCCGAGACCGCCCGCGCCGACGACGGCCTGGCGCTGTCGTCGCGCAACGGCTTTCTGAGCGCCGACGAACGCGCCGAGGCCGTGCAGCTGTCCAGGATCCTGCAGGCACTGGCCGCCAACGTGCGCCAGGGCGCGGCCGACATCCCCGCGCTCGAAGCCGAAGCCATGCAAAAGCTGCACGCCCGCGGCTGGGCGCCCGACTATGTCACCGTGCGCCGACAAACCGACCTGCAAGTGCCAGCGGCCGGCGAGCCGCGTGTGGTGCTGGGGGCCGCGAAACTTGGCAATACCCGGCTGATCGACAACCTCGAAGTGTGACCAGGCGCCAGCCGGCTGGCCGGCGCGCACAATGCGCCCTATGAAAAAATTGTTGATCCTCGGTGGTAGTGGTTTTGTCGGACGCCATGTGTGCACCAAACTGTTCGCGCTGCCCTGGCAGATCACCGTGCCCACGCGCAGTTTCGACCGGACCAAGGCCGTGCAGATCCAGCCCCGGCTCGAGCTGGTGCAGACCAAC
>JAQGMQ010000501.1 GCA_028292305.1 Rhodoferax sp. | reverse complement strand
CCGACCTCCGAGTTTTGATCCGCCCTCTCTCTTTTCCATGAGCAATCCCGCCTCCACGTCCACTTCAACCGACACGCCCAAAGTCACCGCCATGCGGGTCATCCCCGTCGCCGGCCGCGACAGCATGCTGCTCAACCTCAGCGGCGCGCACGGCCCGTTCTTCACGCGCAACATCCTGATCCTGACCGACAACGCCGGCCGCACCGGCGTGGGCGAAGTGCCCGGCGGCGAGAAGATCCGCCAGACGCTGGAAGACGCGCGGCCGTTCGTCGTTGGGCAGCCGGTGGGCTCGCACCAGCGGGTGATCACCGAGGTGCAGCAGAAATTCGCCGACCGCGACTCCGGTGGCCGCGGCCTGCAGACGTTTGACCTGCGCACCACCATCCACGCGGTCACGGCCATCGAATCGGCCATGCTCGACCTGCTGGGCAAACACCTCGACGTGCCGGTGGCCGCCCTGCTCGGCGAAGGCCAGCAGCGCGACGCGGTGGAGATGCTGGGCTACCTGTTCTACGTGGGCGACAAGGCCAAGACCGACCTGCCCTACAACAGCGAACCCGACGCCGACAACGCCTGGTCGCGCCTGCGCCACGAGGCGGCGCTCACGCCCCAGGCGATCGTGCGGCTGGCCGAGGCGGCTTATGAACGTTACGGCTTCAACGACTTCAAGCTCAAGGGCGGCGCCCTCCGGGCCGACGAAGAAATCGAGGCCATCGTCGCGCTGCACGAGCGCTTTCCCAAGGCCCGCGTCACGCTCGACCCGAACGGCGGTTGGTTGCTCAAGGACGCGATCCGCCTGATGCGCGACATGCGTGGCGTGGTGGCCTATGCCGAAGACCCGTGCGGTGCCGAAGACGGCTTCTCGGGCCGCGAGGTCATGGCCGAGTTCCGCCGCGCCACCGGCCTGCCCACCGCCACCAACATGGTCGCCACCGACTGGCGCCAGCTGAGCCATGCGCTGTCGCTGCAATCCGTCGACATCCCGCTGGCCGATCCGCATTTCTGGACCATGGCCGGCTCGGTGCGCGTGGCGCAGACCTGCCGCGACTGGGGCCTGACCTGGGGTTCGCATTCAAACAACCACTTCGACGTGTCGCTGGCCATGTTCACCCACGTCGGCGCCGCTGCGCCGGGCCGGGTCACCGCCATCGACACCCACTGGATCTGGCAGGACGGCCAGCGCCTGACGAAGGAGCCGCTGCAGATCGTCGGCGGCATGGTGCAGGTGCCGAAGCAGCCGGGCCTGGGCGTTGAGCTCGACATGGTCGAAGTCGAAAAAGCGCACCAGCTCTACCAGCAACACGGCCTCGGTTCGCGCGATGATGCGATGGCGATGCAGTATTTGATTCCGGGCTGGAAGTTCGACCCCAAGAAGCCTGCGCTGGACCGCTGAAACCCACACAAGGAGCGCCCCGATGAGACTAAACCGATTGCGTGAAATCTGGAAATCGGGAGGCGCCGCGGTCAACGGCTGGCTGGCCATACCCAACGGCTTCTCGGCCGAGACCATGGCCCACCAGGGCTGGGACTCGCTGACCATCGACCTGCAGCACGGCGTGGTCGACTACCAGGCGATGGTCGGCATGCTGCAGGCGATATCGACCACCGCCACCGTGCCCGTGGTGCGTGTGCCCTGGCTCGAGCCCGGCATCCTGATGAAGACGCTGGACGCCGGCGCCTACGGTGTGATCTGCCCGATGGTCAACACGCGCGAAGACGCGCAGAAGCTCGTCGCCTACACCCACTACGCGCCGCGGGGTACCCGCAGCTTCGGCCCGGTGCGGGCGCTGCTGTATGGCGGAGCCGACTACCCCTCGGCCGCCAACGACACCATCGTCACCTTCGCCATGATCGAGACCGCGGCCGCACTCGACAACCTGGACGACATCCTGTCGGTGGAGGGGCTCGACGCGATCTACATCGGCCCGTCGGACCTGTCGCTGGCGCTGGGCTGCCGGCCCGTGTTCGACGACGTGGACGACAAGGCCCAGCAGGCGATCGACCACATCCTGGCGCGGGCCAAGGCGCACGGCATAGTGGCCGGCATCCACAACGGCACGGCCGAAGGCGCGTTGGCCCGCGTGGCCAAGGGCTTCCAGTTCGTCACCGTCAGCTCGGACGCGCGACTGATGGCGGCCGGCTCGCAGCAGATCCTGACCAGGATGCGCGCCACGCCGGCGGCACCCGGTGCCGGTTCGGCGACGTATTGACTTATTGTGAAGGGACCACTCAAATGAAGATCGGATTCATCGGCCTCGGCATCATGGGCGCGCCCATGGCCCTGCACCTCGTCAACGCCGGCCACGCACTTTTCTACGTCAAGCGCAGCAAGGTCAATGCCGACATCGCGGCCAGCAACGCCACCGCCTTCGCCACCGCCAAAGAAGTCGCGCAACAGGCCGACATCATCATCACCATGGTGCCCGACACGCCCGATGTCGCGGCCGTGTTGTTCGGCAAGGACGGCGTGGCCGAAGGCCTGTCTGCCGGCAAGCTGGTGATCGACATGAGCAGCATCTCGCCCATCGAGACCAAGGTCTTCGCGCAGAAGATCAGCGCGCTGGGCTGCGACTATGTGGACGCGCCGGTGTCGGGCGGCGAGGTGGGCGCCAAGGCCGCCAGCCTGACCATCATGGTCGGCGGCACCGAGGCCGCGTTCGCGAAGGCCGAGCCGCTGTTCGAGCTGATGGGCAAGAACATCACCCACGTGGGCGGCAGCGGCGACGGCCAGACCACCAAGGTGGCCAACCAGATCATCGTGGCGCTGAACATCGCCGCCGTGGCCGAGGCTTTGCTGTTCGCCAGCAAGGCCGGCGCCGACCCGGCCAAGGTGCGCCAGGCGCTGATGGGCGGGTTTGCCTCGAGCCGCATTCTGGAAGTGCACGGCGAGCGGATGGTGAAGCGGACGTTCAACCCGGGCTTTCGGATCGGTTTGCATCAGAAGGATCTGGGGTTGGCGCTGCAGGGCGCGCGTGAATTGGGCGTGGCGCTGCCGCAGACGGCGGGGGCGGCGCAGTTGATGCAGGTGTGCGCGGCGAATGGGTGGGGGGATCTGGACCATTCGGCTTTGGTGAAGGCTTTGGAGTTGATGGCGTCGCATGATGTTGCGAAGGGGTGAGCTTGTTTGTTTGCGTGCGTGGGGCGAAGGGCTCTCACCGCGGGCTACCTGAGCTTGGCGAAGGGCCGGGTTCGGGTTGGTACGGCTGGTTGATTTGTCAACGTTGGTTGACGCGGCTGGCCGGTAGTCGCACCGGCGGGCGAGTGACATTTCTTGTGCGCACAAGAAACCTCACGAAAAGAAAGCGCCCCCACTAACTGCGCCCTGCGCTTTCGCTGCGGGAGCCTGTGGTGCTCAGGTTTGGCG
>JAQGMQ010000218.1 GCA_028292305.1 Rhodoferax sp. | reverse complement strand
CACAGCCCCTGCAGTTCCGCGTGGATGCTGTATAGCGCGAATTCGCTGTGGTCGAGCAACAGCAAACGCGTCGGTTGTTCGCGGAGAATCTGCCTGCACAACTCGCTGCCAATGCTGCCGCCCGCTCCTGTGACGAGCACGACCTTGTTCGTCAGATTGCGTGCCAGCAGTTCGGGGTTCGGCGGGACCGGCTCTCGCCCAAGCAGGTCCTCGACATCGAGTTCCCGAATATCCTGCACGGTTACCCGGCCGCTGGCGAGATCAGCAAGGCCTGGCAAGGTGCGAACGTGCAGGGGAAGGGGCTGAAGTTGCTTGAGGATCTGATTCCGACGTTCCCGGGTGGCACTGGGCAGGGCAAGCAGGATGTCGGTCACTTTCAGCCTGCCCACCAACGCCGATATCTGCTCTGACCCATAGACACGCACATCGTTGATGCTGCGTCCTACCTTGGAGGCGTCGTCGTCGATGAAGCCCAGCACTAGATACTGCTGCTTGCCACTGCTCAGCGCCGCGGCAGTTTGTACGCCTGCGGTGCCTGCGCCATAGATCAGGAGTCGCCCTGTCGTTTTATTCGCAGCGCCCGACACCCCCGCCAGCCAAAACCGAGCCATCGCCCGGCTCCCCCCCACCAGCAACAAAAATATCAACGGCTGCATCACCCCCACGCTGCGCGGCACCACTTCCCACTTCATCCACTGCATCCACAGCAGCGTCCCGAGCAGCAACACGCCATACACCGCTACCGCCTGAGCCGTGGCGGCCAGTGCCGCAAGTCCGGTGTAGCGAAAGATCGCGCGGTACAGGCCGAAGCGCACGAAGATCGGCACCGACAGCAGCGGCCCCAGCGGGTAGATCACCCACTGGATGCCCTGTGGCCAATGCAGCGCGTCGAGCCGGAGCGTGAAGGCCATCCACATCGCAAGGAGCGACATGGCCACGTCCAGCCCCACCACCACGCTTCGCTTCGCGTTGCGTGACCAGGCAAGCATGGGGTGCATGGGCAGGAAGGGTAGTGTGGATGACAGGGACATCGTGGCTTGTGGCGGGTGCGATCGGTAGCGTGGCTTCAGTTGGCGATATGGTGCTGCGCCAGCAGGTCACCAATCAGCTCCAACCGCACCAGCGGGTTGTCCAGCGTCATCAGGCGCTGCTTCATGGCAACCGGCAGCGGCAGCAGTTCGCACCAGCGGTTGGCGAGCCAGCCGGCATCGTCCAGGCGGTATGGCTCCTGGATGGGCAGGCCGTCTGGCGCCGCGTCCTGTTCACGCAAGGTGTCCATCAGGCGCGTCAGCGCGCTGGCTGCATGTTGCAGGTCCTCCGGCACGGTGACGGGCAGATCGGC
This sequence comes from Rhodoferax sp., assembly GCA_028292305.1. GTDB lineage: Bacteria > Pseudomonadota > Gammaproteobacteria > Burkholderiales > Burkholderiaceae_C > Rhodoferax_B. Next base: position 3,830 of record JAQGMQ010000218.1, on the reverse strand, counting down.
GTCGATCAGTTCGGCATCGCCCACCCACAGGCCATGGCCCAACTGGTGCGAGCTGCGCAGCTGAAAGCGTTCTGTGCCGGTGCACTGGATCACCAGCAACCCGGGCTGCGGCGTTTCGACGTGGGTGATGCGCGCGAGCGTGCCGACCGGGTGGAAGGTCTCTGGCCCCGCGCCGGCCTGGCGTGTCTCCATGCCGCGGGTCAGCGCCACCACGCCGAAGGGCGTTCCGCTCTTGAAACACTGCTTGACCATGTCGAGGTAGCGCACTTCGAAAATGCGCAGCGGCAACAGGCCGTCAGGAAACAGCACAGTACCCAGGGGGAACAAGGGTAGGGCGGACAAGGCAAGGGACTTGGACACAGGCAACTCGATGGGCGTTGGTGACAACCGGTATCATCCCACGACCTCAACGCCCCGCGTCCATGCTCTACCAAATCCTCTCTTTTTTGCTCGAAGTTGCGACTGGTTTGCTGGGCAGCGCCTGCTTGCTGCGGGTGTACATGCAGTACCAGCGCATCTCGTTTCGCAACCCTGTCGGCAGCCTGGTTTTTGCGCTCACCGACTGGATGGTGTTGCCGCTGCGCCGCGTGATCCCGGCCGTTGGCGGTTGGGATGTGGCCAGCCTGCTGGGCGCATTCCTGCTGAAGCTGGTGCAGTACCTGGTGCTCTGGCTGCTGATGGGCGCGGTCGGCAATCTGCTGGCCCTGCCGGTGCTGGCGCTGTTTGGTTTGCTGGCAATGGCGATCTACGGCTTGACCGGCCTTCTCATCATCTATGCCGTGTTGTCGTGGATGCAGACGCGGTCACCCATGGCTGACATCATCGAGCGGCTGTGCGCACCGCCGCTCAAGCCGTTGCGCAAGATCATCCCGCTGGTCAGTGGTGTGGATCTGTCGCCGCTGGCCCTGCTGGTGTTGCTGCAGGTGGCTTCCATCGTGCTGGGCCACGCGATGGGCGCGGCCATGTCGACGCTCTGAACGAAAAAAGGGACGGCAGAACCGTCCCTTTGCTTCGCGGCCGACCCGCGGCGCACCAACGATCTACACCACCGCATCCGCCGGTTGCCGCTGCAGCATCGCCAGCGTGTTGGCGATGGTCTTGCGCAAGTCCTTGCGGTTGCAGATCAGGTCGATGGCGCCCTTTTGCTGCAGGAACTCGGAGCGTTGGAAGCCTTCCGGCAAGGTCACCCGCACCGTCGATTCGATAACGCGCGGGCCGGCAAAGCCGATCAGCGCCTTGGGCTCGGCAATCACCACGTCGCCCACGAACGCGAAACCAGCGCTCACACCGCCCATGGTCGGGTCGGTCAGCACGCTGATGTAGGGCAGGCCTTTTTTCGCCAGGCGGGTGAGCGATGCGTTGGTCTTGGCCATCTGCATCAACGACAGCAGGCCTTCCTGCATGCGCGCACCACCAGTGGCGGTGAAGCAGATGAAGGGCACTTTCTGCTCGATGGCCGCGTGCACGCCGCGCACAAAGCGCTCGCCGACCACGCTGCCCATGCTTCCGCCCATGAATTCGAATTCGAAGCAGGCCACGATCACGTTGATGCCGTGCACCGAGCCGCCGACCACCACCAGCGCGTCGGTCTCGCCAGTGTTTTCCATCGCTTCCTTCAGGCGCTCAGGGTATTTGCGGCTGTCCTTGAACTTCAGCGGGTCGACGGGGATGACTTCCTGGCCGATCTCGAAACGGCCTTCGTTGTCGAGAAAGGCGTTGAGCCGCGCCCGCGCGCCGATGCGCATGTGGTGGCCGCAGCTGGGGCAGACGTTCTGGTTCTGCTCCAGGTCGGTCTTGTACAGCACGGTTTCGCAGCTGGGGCACTTGATCCACAGGCCTTCGGGCACGCTGCGGCGGTCGGCCGGGTCGGAGCGCTGGATTTTCGAAGGAAGGAGTTTTTCGAGCCAAGACATGTTTTCGGTTCCTCACGGGGTGAGCGCTGCCGGGCGGCGCTGTCGGGGTGGCCTCCACCCCGGGTAAGAAGAAGGCGGATTATGCGTCCAACGCTTTTCGTATGCCTTGCAGGAATTCGCCGGCCACAGCGGCCACCTTGTCTCGGGGCTGGTCTTCGATCAGCTGGATGATCTTGCTGCCGATCACCACCGCGTCGGCCACGCGGCCAATGGCCTGCGCCGTGGCCGCATCGCGGATGCCGAAGCCGACACCCACGGGCACCTGCACATGCGCCCGGATGCGCGGCAGCATGGCCTCGACCGCGGCGGTGTCGAGCGTGCCGGCGCCCGTCACCCCCTTGAGCGACACGTAGTACACGTAGCCGCTGGCCACCTCGGCCACCTGGCGCATGCGCGCATCGGTGGAGGTAGGCGCCAGCAGAAAGATCAGGTCCATGTCGCGTGCGCGCAGCTTGGCGGCAAAGTCCACGCATTCCTCTGGCGGATAGTCGACGATCAGCACGCCGTCGACACCAGCCTCGGCCGCGTCGCGGATGAACGCGTCCGCGCCGAAGCGCTGGTCGTAGCGCTCCACCGGGTTGGCGTAACCCATCAGCACGACGGGCGTCTTGCTGTCCTGCTGGCGGAAGCCGCGCACCATGTCCAGCACCTGCACCATGCCGATGCCGAAAGCCAGGGCCTTGTCGCCCGCCTTCTGGATCACCGGGCCATCGGCCATCGGGTCGCTGAACGGTATGCCGAGTTCGATCACATCGGCACCCGCGGCCACCATGCCGTGCATGAGTTCGGGGGTGACGTCGGCGAACGGGAAGCCGGCGGTGACGTAAGGAATCAGCGCCTTGCGGGCATCGGCCTTCAGCTGGGCGAAAGTAGCGGCGATGCGGCTCATGCGGCTTCCTTCTGGAGGCTTGCGCCCTTGACGGCGAGGCCACGCATCGATGGTCGGTCGTAGAAATCGGTGCCCGACAGATCGGCCACCGTGCCGATGTCCTTGTCGCCACGGCCGGATAGGTTCACCAGAATCGATTGGTCGCTGCGCATGGTCTTGGCCAGCTTCATCGCGTAGGCGAACGCATGGCTCGACTCCAGCGCCGGGATGATGCCTTCGGTGCGGCACATGTAATGGAAGGCTTCCAGCGCCTCCATGTCAGTGATGCCCACGTATTCGGCGCGGCCGATGTCCTTCAGGAACGCATGCTCCGGGCCGACGCCCGGGTAGTCGAGCCCGGCGCTGATGCTGTGGGTCTCGGTGACCTGGCCGTTCTCGTCCTGCAGCAGGTAGGTGCGGTTGCCGTGCAGCACGCCCGCGCTGCCTTTTTGCAGCGACGCCGAGTGTTTGCCCGACTCCAGGCCGAGGCCCGCCGCTTCGATGCCGATCAGCCGGGTCGCGGCCTCGTTGATGTAGGGGTAGAAGATGCCCATGGCGTTGCTGCCGCCGCCCACGCAGGCCAGCACTGCGTCGGGCTGGGCCGTCTTGCAGCCGGCCGCGGCCAGCATCTCGGGCATCTGCACCAGACATTCCTCGCCGATCACGCTCTGGAAGTCGCGCACCATCATCGGATACGGGTGCGGGCCAGCCACGGTGCCGATGATGTAGAAGGTGTTGTCCACGTTGGCCACCCAATCGCGCATGGCCTCGTTCAGCGCGTCCTTCAGCGTCTTGCTGCCGCTTTCCACCGGCACCACGGTGGCGCCGAGCAGCTTCATGCGGTAGTCGTTGGGGCTTTGCCGCTTCACGTCTTCGCTGCCCATGTAGACGATGCATTCCAGGCCGTAGCGCGCGCAGATGGTGGCGTTGTCCACGCCGTGCTGGCCGGCACCGGTGTCGGCTATGATGCGCGGCTTGCCCATGCGGCGCGCCAGCATCGCCTGGCCGATCACGTTGTTGATCTTGTGCGCGCCGGTGTGGTTCAGGTC
>JAQGMQ010000411.1 GCA_028292305.1 Rhodoferax sp. | reverse complement strand
GTCGATCCAGGCCCTGTCGTCCGTGGCCAGCGCCCGGGTGCACCTGGCACTGCCCAACCAGAACGGCTTCTTCCGCGAACAACAAAAGCCGTCGGCTTCGGTGCTGCTGAGTTTGCACGGCGGCCAGACGCTGGACCGCACCCAGCTCGCCGGCATCGTGCACCTGGTGTCTTCGAGCGTGCCCGAGATGAGCCCGTCGGCCGTGAGCGTGCTCGACGACACCGGCAAGTTGCTGTCGCAAACGCCGGACGGCGCCGGCGGGGCGGGCGGCGCCGATGCCGAGCAGCTGCAGTACGCGCAGCGCCTGGAGCAGCAATACAGCCGCCGCATTCTCGACATGCTGGAGCCCATCGTCGGCCGCCAGAACGTCAAGGCGCAGGTCACGGCCGATGTCGACTTCTCGCAGACCGAATCCACCTCCGAACAGCACCGCCCGAACCTGGCCAGCGACGCCAGCGCGGTGCGCAGCCAGCAGATCGTGGAGACCAGCAACGGCGCGGCCAATGCCGGCCCGTCGGGCATCCCGGGCGCCACGTCGAACCAGCCACCGGTGGCGTCGAACGCGCCGGTCAACGGCACGCCCCAGGCGCTGCAGGCGGCAGGAGGGGCCAGTGGCGCCGCCGCCGCGGCGGGTTTGAAGCGCGAGTCGGTCACCAATTACGAAGTCGACAAAACCGTGCGCGTGGTGCGCGGCGGCTCCGGTGTGATCAAGCGGCTGAGCGCCGCGGTGGTGGTCAACCATGCCACCACGCTCGACGACAAGGGCAAGCCCATCAGCAAGCCGCTGACCGACCAGCAGATCGAGCAGATGACGGCGCTGGTGCGCGAATCCATCGGCTTCAACAAGGACCGGGGTGATTCGGTCAACCTGATGAACACGCCGTTCCTGGTCGAAGCCGCGGTGGTGGACGACACGCCGTTGTGGAAGCAGCCGCAGACGCTGGAAATGGCCAAGAGCCTGGCCTGGCCGGTAGGCACGGTGCTGCTGGCCGCACTGGTGCTGTTCGGCCTGGTGCGTCCCGGCCTGAAGGCGGTGAACGCGCCCAAGCCGGTGGTTGCCGAAGCCGGTGCCGACGGCGCCTTGCCCGGCGGCCAGCTCGACGCCATGGTGGCCGACGACGCCCTGCGGCCGGCCCTGACCGGGCCTGACGGCGTGCAGGTGTTGGCGCCCACCGACCACCAGATCCGCCTGGACGACGCCCGTGCGTTGGCCCGCTCCAACCCGATTGCGGTGGCGAACATTGTGAAAAACTGGGTCAACGGTGAAGATGGCAGCTGAGGCGCCACCCAAACCTGACGCCAGCCCCCGCAATACCCACCACCGCACCACCCGCGAGAAGCCGCCATGAACGACCAAGGTCTGCAAGACGCCGCCATTTTCCTGATGTCCCTGGGCGAGGAGGAAGCGGCCGAGGTGTTCAAGCACCTGTCGCCCAAAGAGGTGCAGCGCCTGGGCGAAACCATCGCCAAGACCCGCGCCGTGACCCGCGACAAGGTCGACGAAGTGCTGGTGAAATTCACCAACGCGGCTTCGGCCCAGAGTCTGCTGGTGTCCGACACCGGTGACTACGTGAAGGCCGTGCTGCGCCGCGCGCTGGGCGACGACAAGGCCTCGCTGCTGATCGACCGGATTCTGCAGGGCGGCGATGTCTCCGGCATCGAAAGCCTGAAGTGGATGGACCCGCTGTCGGTGGCCGAACTGCTGCGCAACGAACACCCGCAGATCGTCGCCGCGATCCTGGTGCACCTGGACTTCGAGCAGGCCGCCGGTGTGCTGAAGCAGCTCACCGAGCGCCAGCGCAACGAAGTGCTGCTGCGCGTGGCCACGCTCGAAGGCATCCAGCCGACCGCGCTGAAAGATTTGAACGAGGTGCTGTTCAAGGTGCTGGCCGGTGGCGACAAGATCCGCAAGACCTCGCTCGGCGGGGTCAAGGCGGCGGCCGAAATCATCAACCTGTTGGGCGCCAACATCGAAGGCACGGTCATCGAGTCGATCAAGGGCTTCGACCCGGACCTGGCGCAGAAGATCATGGACAAGATGTTCGTGTTCGACGACGTGAACAAGCTCGACGACAAGTCGATCCAGCTGGTGCTGAAGGAAGTGGCGTCCGACACGCTGATCGTCGCGCTCAAGGGCGCGGCGCCCGAGCTCAAGGAAAAGATCCTCAACAACATGTCCACACGCGCCGCCGAAACCATGCGCGAAGACCTCGAATCGCGTGGCCCGATGCGGCTGTCCGAAGTCGAGGCGCAGCAGAAGGAAGTGCTCAAGGTGGTCCGCCGCCTCGCCGACGAAGGCCAGATCGTGATTGGAACGGGCGGTGATGACAGCTTCGTCTAACCCGCGCAACTTCGCGCGGTTCATCCCGAGCGAAGAAGTCGACACCGTCTCGCAGTGGAAGTTCGGCGTGGTCGGCGACCCGCTGTTGGCCGCGATCGCCGCGCCCGAGCTGGCCGCCGAGATCGAGCCCGACGAGCCGATCGAGGCCAAGCTGGCCCGCGCCTGGGACGAGGGCTACACCGCCGGCTTCGCCCAGGGCGAGGCCCAGGCCACCCAGGAAGGTGAGCGCCGGCTCGACGACTTCGTGCAGAACCAGGGCGTGGAAGCCGCGCAGCATCTGGCCGCGCTGGTGATGGGGCTGGACGGCCGCCTGAAACAGGCCGAGCAGGACATCGCGCAGCAGGTGCTGGCGCTGGCCTGCGACCTGGCCCGCCAGGTGGTGCGCCGCGAACTGGCCACCGATCCGCAGGCCTTGCTGCCCGTGGTGCGTGAGGCGCTGGGCATGCTGGTGATGGACGGCAAACCGGCCGCCGTCAAGCTGCACGCGGCCGACCTGGCGCTGCTGCAGGCGCCGCTGCGCGCCGAGTTTGCGGCACCCAGCATCCACTTCATGGCCGACGCGGCCATCGCGCGCGGGGACTGCCTGGTGGAGTCGGGCGGTACTGTCATCGACGGCAGCCTGGCGCGCCGCTGGGAACGCGCCGTGGCCAACCTCGGCCTGGCGTCCGCCTGGCAAGAGCCCGCGGAAGCTGTGGTTCTCGAGCCCACGGACGACAGCGCAACATGAACGCGCAAGCCGCGCCCACCGCACCCATGTCAGCAGCGGCCGACACGGACTGGACCCGTTTCATGCAGGACGCACTGCAGCGCACGGCCGCCGGCACACCACTCGAGACCCGCGGCACACTGACCCGCCTGGCCGGCCTGGTGCTGGAGGCCGCCGGCATCCGTGTGCCGGTGGGTTCGCAGTGCAAGGTGGCGATGGCCGGGCAGACGCCGGTGCTGGTCGAAGTGGTGGGGTTCTCCAATGACCGCGCCTACCTGATGCCGGCCGGCGACGTGCACGGCCTGGCCAGCGGCGCCAGTGTCACGCCCGCCGCGCCCTATGTGCCGGTGCCGCGCCTGGGTGACCAGCCGCGCGACGCCGATGCCTCGCGCGTGGGCGTGTTGCGCCTGCCGCTGGGCGACGGCCTGCTGGGCCGCATCGTCGACGCGCAAGGCATTCCGATGGACCACATGGGCCCGGTGACCAACGTGGTGGCCGAGCCGCTGGACCGCCAGCCGATCAACGCCATGGACCGTTCGCCGGTGCGCGAGCCGCTGGACACCGGCGTGCGCGCGATCAACGGCATGTTGACCGTGGGCCGCGGCCAGCGCATCGGTCTGTTCGCGGGCTCGGGCGTCGGCAAGAGCGTGTTGCTCGGCATGATGGCGCGCTACACCCGTGCCGACGTGGTGGTGGTCGGCCTGATCGGCGAGCGGGGCCGCGAGGTCAAGGAATTCGTGGAAGACATCCTCGGCGAAGACGGCCGCGCGCGCTCGGTGGTGGTAGCCGCACCGGCCGATGCGCCGCCGCTGTTGCGGCTGCAGGGCGCGGCCTACGCCACCGCCGTGGCCGAGCACTTTCGCGACAAGGGCCAGCATGTCCTGCTGCTGATGGATTCGCTCACGCGTTACGCCATGGCGCAGCGCGAGATCGCCCTGGCCATTGGCGAGCCGCCAGCCACCAAGGGCTACCCGCCGTCGTGCTTCGCCAAGCTGCCGGGGCTGGTGGAGCGCAGCGGCAATGGCCTGAACGGCGTGGGTTCGATCACGGCCTTCTACACCGTGTTGTCAGAGGGTGATGACCAGCAGGACCCGATCGCCGACGCGGCCCGCGCCATTCTGGACGGCCACATCGTGCTGTCGCGGGCACTGGCCGAGGCCGGCCACTTCCCGGCGATCGACATCGAGCAATCGGCCTCGCGCGTGATGCACAACGTGGTCTCGCCCGAACATTTCGAAGTGGCACGCCGCTTCCGGGCCATCAATTCGCGTTACCAACGCGGCAAGGACCTGGTGCAGATCGGCGCCTATGCCATGGGCGCGGACCCGGGCCTGGACGAAGCCATTCGCCTGAACGACGGCATGACCGAGTTCCTGCAGCAGGGCATGTATGAAGCGGCGACGCTGGACGACAGTCTGCGGGCGATGACACGGGTCATCTCCAAGGCGGCGGGAGCACGATGATGCAGGATGAGGCCCTACCATGTCCTTGCTGAGAACCCTCGGGGTGGCCATCGACGTGGCCAGCCGCAAGCGTGACGCTGCCAGCCAGGCGCTGGGCCAGGCGCAGCAGCGCCAGATCGCCGCGCAGACCCAGCTGACGCAGCTCGAAACCTATGCCAGCGAGACCGAAGCCCGTTGGGCTTCGCAGGCGCAGATCTGCGCCTTGCCCGAGTTGATGCGCCACCATTACCAGTTCATGGAGCGCCTCAACCAGGCCACCCAGATGCAGCAGCAGATTCTGGTGGAACAGAACCATTGGGTCGAAGTCGCCCGAAAGGGCCTGCTCGACGCCGACATCCGCGTCGCCACCTTGCGCCAGGTGCTGGCCAAGAAGCAGCAGGAGAACCAGCGCCTACAGGACCGCCGCGAGCAGAAGCAGATGGACGAATTCGCATCGCAGCGTTTCGGCAAGTCCATCGACCGGCAATTTGGCGAAGGCCCGTGATGCCTTTCGCACCGAACCGTTTTCACCACGCCGGCGCCAGCGCGCGCGGCACGGAGCTTATCTGATGGGTATCGAACGCAGCCTGGCACCCAGTGTGCAAAAAACCGCCGAGCCGCAGCCGAACACGGCGCGCAACAAATCCGACGCCAACGGCGCGAGCAAAGAGGCGGGCGGTTTCGCCGCGGTGATGCAGGCCCAGGAGACCCCACCGCCAGAGCCCAAGCGCCCGGTGGCTGAAAAAGAAAAACCGGCCGAACCGGCAAGCGCCGACGCCGTTGACCACGAGGCCGAGGTCAAGGACGCGACCGAGGATGACGACCAGGCCGTGGCTGAAAAAGCCGCCAAAGATGCCGCCGCAAAACTCGAACTGGCGATGGCTCAGCTGCTCGGGGTGGTGGCGCCAGCGCAGCCGCCGGCGGCAGATGCACCAGCCGACGCCGTCGCACGCAGCGCATGGGTCGCCACCGACGCGGTCGCCGGTGTGGGTGCAGCAACCGGCAAGCCGGCGCCCACGCAAGCGTTGCTGGCGCAGTTGGCTGCGCAGGCCGCAGGGCGCGGCAAGTCATCAGGTGGTGCCGCGGAGATCGGTGCCCCGGCTGTGGACGCCACCCAGGGCGAGGCCGCGCTGGCCGATGCCGCGAAACGGGTGCTGGCGGCAACCGTGGACCGCACCGGTCTTGCCGACGGCCGCGCCGCGGCTTCGACACTGGCCAACTACGCCTCGGTGCTGGAGCAATTGCAAAGCCGACTGGCCAAAGCCGGCGTGGGAGGCGCGGGTGAAGTCCCGGCAGACGGCACGGCGCTGCCGACGAACGCCATCGACAACAGCGTGGGCGGCGGCAAGTCCGCAGCCGGCCTGGCGCAGCACAACGCGCGCATGGACCGTCTGCTGGCCGGCATGCAGGAAGGCGGCAGCTTCAGGTCGGCCACATCGGAAGCGGCGACCGTCGCGAGCCTGTCGTCCGAAATGGGCGATGCGCTGAAATCGTTGGACCGTTTCCACGGCGAAGCGCCACGCGGCGCGAACGGCGGCGGGGCGGAGGGAGCGTTCGGCCAGCACGGCTTTACGCCCACGGTGCAATTCGACGGCACGGCGGTCTCGGCCACGCTGCCGGGCCAGCCCACTGGCGAGGCCGTGGCCGACCAGGTAAGCACCTGGATCGGGCAGGGCGTACAGAACGCGGAGCTGACCTTGGACGGCTTGAATTCCGAACGCGTCGACGTGAAGATTTCGATGTCGGGCAAGGAAGCCCACGTTGAATTCCGCTCCGACCAGCCGGCCACGCGCGAAATGCTGGCCGGCAGCCTGGCGCACCTGAAGGATCTGCTGAGCAGCCAGGGCGTGGTGTTGACCGGGGTTACCGTCAGCCACTCGGGCGCCGAGCTGGCGAGCGGGCAACAGCAGCAAAGCCGTGCCCGTGAAGGCCGCGACAGCCGTGACGGCCAGAGCCGCGGCATGGCGGGCGAAAGCCGCGCGGTGGCAGCGGTGGCGCCTTCGGTCGCGTCTGCAGCCAGGGCTCCCGCCGGCACGCTGGACCTTTTCGTCTGAGCCGGCCCTTGCCGCGCTGAGCCTGGCGCGGAGCGCCCGCGCCAGCAGTCTTTCGATTGCCGCGGTTTTGCCCCGTTAATCTGGCTATTATCGATTCGGCCCGGGTCGATAATGAACCGTCCGAACCCCATCGGGCCCCGTCCGACTGGCTCGGACCCGGGCCGCGGGCCGTCCGGCTTTTTCTGTCAAGTCATCTCCGGAGGAATTCAAATTGGCCACTGAAGCCGCAACTGCAACCGCGCCCAAGCCCAAGGGCAAAAAGATGCTGGTGATCATCGTGGCGGTGGTCCTGCTGCTGGTGGCTGCCGGTGGTGGCTGGTTTGTGTTCGGCCGCAAGGCGGCGTCCGAGGATGGCGAGGAAGCGCCTGTTGAACACGTCGCCGACAAACACAAGACGCCGCCGGTCTACCTGCCAATGGAGAACATGGTGGTCAACCTGGCCGACCCTGGTGGCGAGAAGTTCGCCCAGATCGGCATCACCATCGAGACCACCGACCAGAAGACGTCCGATGCGGTCAAGGCCTACCTGCCCAACATTCGCAGCGGGGTGCTGATGCTGATTTCGCAGCGCACCTCCGAAGAACTGCTCAGCAAGGACGGCAAGACCAAGCTGTCGCTCGACGTGCTGCGCGAAGTGTCGCGCCCGCTCGGCTACACGGTCGAAGAGCCCGAGGACGAACACGAAGCCAAGCCGAAGAAGAAGGGTGAAGACGCACCGCGCAAGCGCCGCGCCGAGCCCAACCCGGTGACGGGCATCCTGTTCTCCAGTTTCATCATCCAATAGCCTCGGACATGGCCTTCACGGAGTCGCGGCATGAGTGAATCATTTCTATCGCAAGAAGAGGTCGACGCCCTCCTGGAGGGGGTCACCGGCGAGAGCCAGAAAGACGCGGAAGAAGTCTTCGAGTCTGGTGAGATCCGCAACTACGACATCTCGAGCCAGGAGCGCATCGTCCGCGGCCGCATGCCGACGATGGAAGTGGTCAACGAACGCTTTGCGCGCAACTTCCGCATCGGCCTGTTCAACTTCATCCGCAGGAGCCCCGAGATCTCGGTCGGCACCGTGGCCGTGCAGCGCTACAGCGCCTTTCTGCGCGAGCTGGCGGTGCCCACCAATTTCAACATCATGGCCATCCGCCCCTTGCGTGGCAGCGGCCTGGTGGTGTGCGAACCGGCACTCGTGTTTGGCGTGATCGACACCTTGTACGGCGGCGCCGGCAAGTTCCCGACCCGCATCGAAGGGCGCGAATTCTCGTTGACCGAGCAGCGTGTCATCGACCGGCTGGTGGGTGTGATCTGCGAGGAATACCGCAAGGCCTGGCACGGCATCTACCCGCTTGAGCTGATCTACCAGCGCTCGGAAATGCAGCCGCAGTTTGCCAACATCGCCACGCCGAGCGAGATCGTGGTGGCCACCTCGTTCCAGCTCGAGATCGGCGACATCGCCGGCGCGATCCACATCTGCATGCCGTATTCGACGCTGGAGCCGATCCGCGACGTGTTGTATTCGGCCACCCAGGGGGACTCGGTCGAGGTGGACCGCCGCTGGGTCACGGTGCTGAGCCGCGAGATCCAGGCGGCCGAGGTCACCCTGGTGGCCGAACTGGCCAAGGCCGACGCCACCGTTGAACAGCTGCTGGCCATGAAGCCCGGCGACTTCATCGAACTGGAACGCGAGCCGCGGATCACGGCGTCCATCGGCGGCGTGCCGATCTTCGAATGCCAGTACGGCACGCACAACGCCAAATATGCGATTCGCGTCGAGCAATGCCTGCGTGGCAACGACGCACCTTATCAAGGGGATATCAATGTCAATTGATGACAAGAACGACGCGGCCGACGATCCGATGGCGGCGTGGGCGGAGGCCCTGGAAGAGCAGAAGGTGGCGGACGCGGTCGAACCCGACCAGGGCGGCCCCTTGTCCGGCGAGGGCATACGGCCCTTTTCCGCGCCGAACAAGGACGGCACCATGCAGGACATCAACATGGTGCTGGACATTCCGGTCACCCTGTCGGTGGAGCTGGGCCGCACCAAGGTGCCGATCAAGTACATCCTGCAACTGGCGCAGGGCTCGGTGGTCGAACTCGACGCGCTGGCCGGCGAGCCGATGGACGTGCTGGTCAACGGCTACCTGATCGCGCAAGGCGAGGTGGTGGTGGTGAACGACAAGTTCGGTATCCGCCTGACCGACGTGGTGACGCCATCGGAGCGGCTGCGGCGCGTGAGCCGGGGTTGATGCCAGCATGATGAGCCAGACCTTGCTGTTGGTGGTGCTGTTCGTGGCCCTGATGGCCATGCTGCCACTGGCGATCAAATGGATGCAGCGGCGCACGGGCGGTGCGGGCGCCATCGGCGGCACCAACTCGCGCGTGATTTCCGCGGTGGCCGTGGGGCCGCAGCAGCGCGTGGTCACGGTCGAAGTGGGGCCGGAAGGCGCGCGGACCTGGCTGGTGCTCGGGGTCACGGCGCAGAACATCAACTGCCTTTTCACGCAGGCCGTGAATGGCACGAGTGGCACGAATGGCACGAACGGCAATGAAGGTGCCATGCCGGTCGCCACGCGTGTGTTGCCTGAGAAATTTTCGGTCGACGGAGCGCCGCATGTCTGAGGCCCGTTCGCCCGCCCGCTGGTTGCGCCTGGCGGCGGCCGTGGCGGGCCTGTTGTTGCTGCAGAGCGCGTCGTTCGCGCAAACCGGTGGTGCCGCGGGCGCGCCGGGCACCTTCCCGGTGCTGATCGGCAGCGGGCCGGGCGGCACCAATTATTCAGTGCCGATCCAGACCCTGCTGTTCTTCACGGCGCTGTCGTTCCTGCCGGCGATTCTGTTGATGATGACAGGCTTCACCCGCATCGTGATCGTGTTGTCGCTGCTGCGCCAGGCCCTGGGCACGCAGTCGGCGCCGCCCAACCAGGTGGTCATCGGGCTGTCGCTGTTCCTCACCTTCTTCGTGATGGGGCCGACGCTGGACCGCGTCTACCAGGACGCCTATCTGCCCTACACCACCAACACCATCAGCTTCGACCAGGCGCTGTCGCGCGGCGAGGCGCCGATGCGCCAGTTCATGTTGAAGCAGACGCGGCAGTCCGACTTCGCGCTGTTCGCCCGGCTGGCCCGGCTCGAGCCTTCGGTGACGGCCGAGACGGCGCCGATCCGCGTGCTGGTGCCGGCGTTCGTCACCAGCGAGTTGAAGTCGGCGTTCCAGATCGGCTTCATGATCTTCATCCCGTTCCTGGTGATCGACATCGTGGTGGCCAGCGTCTTGATGTCGCTGGGCATGATGATGTTGTCGCCGGTGCTGGTGGCCTTGCCGTTCAAGCTCATGCTGTTTGTGCTGGCCGACGGCTGGAACCTGCTGATCGGCTCGCTTGCCGCCAGCTTCGTCACCTGAGTTCAGTGCCTGAATTCACCACCTGAGGACCGCCCATGAATTCGCAAACCGTGCTCACCATGGGCCAGGAGGCGTTGACGCTGCTGCTGATGGTGTCGGCGCCGATCCTGGCGGTGGTGCTGATCGTCGGCCTGGTGGTCAGCATCTTCCAGGCGATCACGCAGATCCACGAGGCCACGCTGGCCTTCGTGCCCAAGCTGATCGCCGCGATGCTGGTGTTTGCCCTGGCCGGCCCCTGGATGCTGAGCACCCTGGTCGACTACATCCGCCGCACCATCGAATCGATTCCCTCCATGGTGATCTGATGCCGGCCGCTTGCCTGCGAAGCGCCGTGCCGTGATCACCTTTTCCGAGGCGCAGATCGTCGCCTGGCTGTCGCCGATCATCTGGCCCTTCTTGCGGGTGCTGGCGCTGTTTTCGGTGGCGCCGGTGTTTTCCCTGCGGTCGATTCCACTGCGCGCGAAGGTCGGCCTGGCTTTTCTGATCGCACTCTGCGCCCAGGCCACGCTGGTCAACCAGCCCGTCATCGGCATCAACAGCCCGCAGGCGCTCGGGGCGGTGGTCCAGCAGGTGGGCGTGGGCATGAGCATCGGCTTCGCGGTGCGCCTGGTGTTTGCCGCGGTCGAGCTGGCGGGCGAGCTGGTGGGCCTGCAGATGGGGCTGAACTTCGCGGCTTTCTTCGACCCTTCGAGCAATGCGCAGGTCAGCGCGGTGTCGCGGTTTCTGGGCCACATGTCGACGCTGCTGTTCGTGGTGATCAACGGCCACCTGATGGTGTTGATGGCGGTGATCAAAAGTTTCGACAGCTTCCCGGTGGACGGCAATTTCCTTGAAGCGTTGCAGAAGATCAAGCTCTATGCGCTGGGCACCGACCTGTTCGCCAGCGCCTTGTGGATCGCCCTGCCGATGGTGGCGATGCTGCTGTTCGTCAACCTGACGCTGGGCATCATCTCGCGTGTGGCGCCGCAGATGAACATCTATGCCATCGGCTTTCCGGTCACGTTGGTGATGGGGCTGGTGGGCATCACCGCCACCTTGCCCATGCTCGATGGCCCGGTCATGGCGCTGATGCAGCGCACCATCGACCTGTTTGCGTCGACCCGTTAGCGTCGGCCTTCGTTCTCAGACCAGGTTGTTGCGGATGGCGTAGACCGTCAGTTCGGCGTTGTTGGTGAGCTTGAGCTTTTCGAGCACGCGGGTGCGGTACACGCTCACGGTCTTTGGGCTGAGCATCAGCTCTTCGGCGATGTCGGACAGGCGCTTGCCCGAGGCGATCTTCAGCAGCGTCTGCAGCTCGCGTTCGGACAGCGCGGCGTGCGGCACCTCCAGCTCGGGCTTGGACAGGCTTTCGACCAGCATCTGCGCCACTTCGGGCGTCACGTATTTGCGGCCCTGCATCAGCGTGCGCACCGCGGCCACCAGTTCTTCGGGGTTGCCGGCCTTGTTCAAATAGCCTTGGGCGCCGGCCCGCAGGCAGCGTATGGCGTACTGGTCTTCAGGAAACATCGAGACGATCAGCACCTTGATCGGCGACGCGGTTTCGCGTAGGCTGGCCAGCACTTCCATGCCGCCACGGCCGGGCATGTTGAGGTCGAGCACCAGCACGTCGCAAGCCACCTTGCGCAACACGTCGCGCACCTCGGCGTAACTCGATGCTTCGCCGGTGACTTCGATGTCACCCGCCTCGGACAACATGTCGCGCACGCCGCGGCGCACTACGGCATGGTCATCGCATAAAACTACATGGATCATTGGGGGCTTCCGGAAGATGAGTCGACAGCGTCCTGCTGCAGGGGTACCGAAAGAATGATGGACGTGCCGCCGCCGCCCCGGCTGCTGATGTCCAGCCAGCCGTCCACGGTCTTGGCCCGTTCGCTCAGGCCGCGCAGGCCGAAGGCCTTGGGTTTTTCAAGCGACTCCCGGCTCAGGCCGCGGCCGTTGTCGGAAATCTCGAGCGTCAGCACGCCTTCGCCGTCGGACAAATCGATGCTGACCGCGCTGCACTGGGCGTATTTGGAGATGTTGGTCAGCGCCTCCTGGGCCGTGCGGTAGGCCACCAGCCGCACCTCCTTGCTCACGTCGATCTTCTCCTGCGTGGTGCGAAAGGCCGTGGCCACGCCGGTGCGTTTCTGAAAGCTCTGGGCCAGCCATTGCACGGCCGCCACCAGCCCCTGGTCGAGGATGGGCGGTCGCAGGTTCATCATGATGCGCTGGCTCGCGCCCAGGGCATGTTGCAGCATCTCGGAGGCC
>JAQGMQ010000405.1 GCA_028292305.1 Rhodoferax sp. | reverse complement strand
GACACCGTCTGCGGGCCGCTGGCCTGGTGGTCGATCTCGATGCGGCCCAGGCAGGGCAGCAGGTAGGCCACCTGGCCGGGCAGCAGGTGGCTGTGGTTGAGCTTGGTGGCGATGTGCACGGTCAGCTTCAGGCGCGTCCAGGCTTCCTCGATGCGGCGCGTGTCGGGCACGGCCCGCACGAAGTTGCCGCCCAGGCCGATGAAGGCTTTTACCGATCCATCCAGCACGCCTTCGCAGGCCTCGACGGTGTTCAGGCCCTTCTCGCGCGGCGGCGCGAAGCCGTACAGTTCGGCCAGCTTGTCCAGCGGCGCCAGTTCGGGCTTTTCGGTAATCCCCACCGTGCGCTGGCCCTGCACGTTGGAGTGGCCGCGCACCGGGCAGATGCCTGCGCCCAGGCGGCCGATGTGCCCGCCTAGCAGCAGCAGGTTCGCCACCATCTGCACGTTCAGCACGCCTTTGGTGTGCTGGGTCAGGCCCATGCCGTAGACGCAGATCACCGCCTTGGCCGCCGCGAACACACCGGCCGCGGCTTCGAGCGCGGCGCGGGTCAAGCCGGATTCGCGTTCGATGGCCGGCCAGTCGGTGCCGCGCACGAAGGCGGCGAAGTCATCAAAGCCCTGCGTGTGCTCGGCGATGAAGTCGGCATCGAGCAGGCGTTGTGCGCCACTTTGCTGGGCGGCGTCATCGCTCTCGACAAGAAACTTGCACAGGCCGGTGATGGCCGCGATGTCGCCGCCGTTCTTCACCTGCAGGTATTGGGTGCTGATGGCGGTCTGCGCCGGGGTCAGCATCTCGAGGGGCGACTGCGGATTGGCGAAGCTCACCAGGCCGCGTTCGCGCAGCGGGTTGAAGGTGACGATGGGCACACCGCGTTTGCGTGCGTCCTGCAACTGGTGCAGCATGCGCGGGCTGTTCACGCCGGGGTTCTGGCCGAAGAAGAACACCGCGTCGCAGTGTTCGAAATCATCCAGCGTGACCGTGCCCACCGGCACGCCGAGCGACTCGACCAGCGCCACCGAGGTGCTCTCGTGGCACATGTTGGAGCTGTCGGGCAGGTTGTTGTTGCCGTACAGACGGGCCAGCAACTGGTACAGGTAGCTGGTCTCGAGCGAGGCCCGGCCCGAGGCGTAGAACACCACCGATTGCGGGTCCTGCGCCTGCAGCTGTTTCAGCTCGGCGCCGATGTGGGCGAAGGCATCTTCCCATTCGACTTCGACGTAGCGGTCCAGCTCGGCGTCCCAGCGCAGGGGCTGCGTGAGGCGGCCGCCTTTCTCCAGATCGTGGTCGCTCCAGGCCCGCAGTTCGCTTACGGTGTGTTCGCGGAAGAACGCCGGCGTGAGGCGCTTGTCGGTCAGCTCCCAGGCGGTGGCCTTGGCGCCGTTCTCGCAGAACTCGGCCGCATGCGGCTTGGCCGGCTTGGCCCAGGCGCAACTCACGCAGGCAAAGCCGTCGGGCTTGTTCTGCTTCAGCAGCGCATGCGCGGTGGACAGCGGCGCCTCCTCGCGCAGCATGTAGGTGGCCACGGCCTTGAGCGATCCCCAGCCTCCGGCGGGACGTTGGTCGGATTCGAAGCGGGGTGTATCGGTCATCGTGGGGTCTCGGGAGTCTTTGTCGTCGGGCGCGCGGGCGCGAATAGGCCAGCTGAACCAATGTAGGAAGGCTTGCGCAGATGCGTGGTGGGACGCTGCGGTGATCCTGCGTGGGACAGCGCCGACCCGGGCACGCGCACCCGGGCCGATAGGAGACGGACTACGCCGCCGCGCGGGCGCCGACGACTTGTAGCCGCCATGGCCGGCCCGTAACGTGCATTGCAAAAGAGGACCACCACGATGCAAACCGAAGACAGCCAGGGCGGCTCGCCGAGCCGCCGCGCCCCAACTTATCCTGAAGAATTCGTCTCAACCCATGTGCCGCCCGTGGACCTGGCGGCCCGCCTCGAAAAGATATGGCCCGTGTCGCGCCGCACCATGGTGCAGACCGGCGCCGCGCTGGCCACCGTGACGCTGGCCGGCTGTGCCACCCAGGCCGCCGGGCCGACACCACCACCCGTGACGGCTGTGCCATCGCCGGTCGAGCTGCCGCCCTCCACGGTGCCGGTCACGTTGCATGTCAACGGTGTCAGACACCGCATCGACGTGGACACCCGCACCACGGTGCTCGACGCGCTGCGTGAGAACCTCGGGCTCAAGGGCTCGAAGAAGGGCTGCGACCACGGGCAGTGCGGTGCCTGCACCGTGCTCATCGACGGCCGCCGCACCAACGCCTGCCTGAGCCTGGCGGTGATGCATGACGGCGACCAGATCACCACCATCGAAGGCCTGGGCACGGCCGAGAAGCTGCACCCGATGCAGGCGTCGTTCCTGAAGCACGACGGCTTCCAGTGCGGCTACTGCACGCCGGGCCAGATCTGTTCGTCGGTCGGCATGCTGGCCGAGGTGAAGATGGGCATGCCGAGCCATGTGACGCAGGACATCACCGCGGTCGGTCCGCTGACCGAAGAAGAAATCCGTGAGCGGATGAGCGGCAACCTGTGCCGCTGCAGCGCGTATCCGAACATCGTCGCGGCCATTGTGGAAGTGGCTGGCACGTCGGGAGGCCGCGCATGAAAGCCTTCACCTTCGAACGCGCAACGTCGCCAAAAGACGCGGCCGCTGCCTTCGACGCCAAGCCCTCCGCACGCTTCATTGCCGGCGGCACCAACCTGCTCGACCTGATGAAACTCGAGGTCGAAACGCCCGGCCACCTGATCGACGTGAACCATCTGGGCCTGGACAAGATCACGGCCACCGGCGACGGCGGGCTGCGCATCGGCGCCACCGTGCGCATCAGCGTCCTGGCCGCCGACGCGCGCGTGCGCAAGGACTACGGCGTGCTGAGCCGGGCGCTGCTCAGCGGTGCCTCGGGGCAGTTGCGCAACAAGGCCACCACGGCCGGCAACCTGCTGCAGCGCACGCGCTGCGGCTACTTCTACGACATCTCCAAGCCCTGCAACAAACGCACGCCGGGCCAGGGCTGTTCGGCGCTGCAGGGCTACAACCGCATGCACGCGATCCTGGGTGCGAGCGACCAGTGCATTGCCGTGCATCCGTCGGACATGGCGGTGGCGATGCGCCTGCTCGATGCGCAGGTGGAGACGCTGTCGGCCAGCGGCCGCCGCGTGATCCCGATCGCCGACTTCCACCGCCTGCCGGGCAACACGCCCGAGGTCGAGACCAGCCTGCGGCGCGGCGAGATCATCACCGCCGTGACCTTGCCGCCGCCTTTGCCGGGGCGCCACATCTACCGCAAGGTGCGTGACCGCGCGTCGTATGCGTTTGCGCTGGTTTCGGTGGCGGCCATCGTCGACGCCGACGGCGTTGGCATCCGCTCGGCGCGGCTGGCTTTCGGCGGCGTGGCGCACAAGCCGTGGCGCGTCGAAGCGGTGGAGACGGCGCTGGCCGGTGCCCGCCTCGGCGACCCGACCGCCAATGCCACCGCCGACCGTGTGCTCGAAGGCGCGCGCGGCTTCGGACACAACGATTTCAAGATTCCGCTGTTGCGCGGTACGCTGGCCGCCGTGCTGGCCGAAGCCTGATGCGCCCCCACAGAAAGCAGGAGAGCACCCCATGGAAATGAACAACCCGGCGCCGCGCAACGCGATCGACGACAACCGCCACGGCCTGATCGGCAAACCCATTGACCGGGTCGACGGCATATTGAAAGTGATGGGCCAGGCGCCTTATGCCTATGAAGTGGTGGAGGGCGGTGCGCCGGCCTACGGCTTCATCGTGACCGCCACCATCGCCAAGGGTATGGTGAGCGGCATCGACACCGCGGCTGCCGAACGTGCGCCCGGCGTGCTGCTGGTGTGGACGCACCAGAACGCGCCGCAGCAGGGCGCCTGGGGCCCGGTGGACGCCAAGGACCGTTATGCGCGTTCGTCGCCCCAACTGCGCGGCAACCGCGTCGACTACTACGGCCAGGCCGTGGCCTATGTCGTGGCCGAAAGCTTCGAGCAGGCCCGTGCCGCGGCCTATCTGGTGCAGGTGCGCTACGCTGCCGAAGCGGGCGAATTCGAACTTGCACCGGTGCTCGGCAAGGCCCAGAAACCACCGGATGAACCCGACCAGAAGACCGACAGCCTGGTCGGCGATTTCGCCTCGGCCTTCGAGACCGCCGCGGTGAAGATCGACGCCAACTACACCACGCCCTGCCACATCCACGCACAGATGGAACCACACGCCACCATGGCCTACTGGAAGGACGGCCGGGTGGTGGTCCACTGCGCGTCGCAACTGCTGGAAAGCGCGCAGCAGGCGGTGGCCAACACGCTGCAGATCGCGCCCGACAAGGTGCGCATCGTGAGCCGCTACATCGGTGGCGGTTTTGGCGGCAAGCTGCCGATCTATGGCGACGTGATGTTGTCGGCCATGGCGGCGCGCCAGCTGAACCGGCCAGTGAAGACCGCGTTGACGCGGCAGCAGATGTTCCACTTCACCACGCACCGCAGCGACACGGTTCAGCGCCTGCGGCTGGGCGCCACGGCCGACGGCAAGCTCACCGCCATCGGCCACGAGACCTGGGCCCACACGGCGCGCTTCGACAACTTCATGGAGAACGCCAGCCTGCAGACCCGCACCCTGTACGCCGCGCCGAACCGCATGACGACGCACCGGCTGGCCAAGCTCGACCTGCCCATCGCCGACTCGACGCGTGCGCCCGGCGAAGCGGTCGGCATGCTGGCGCTGGAGCAGGCGGTGGACGAACTGGCCGAGAAACTCAAGCTCGACCCGATCGAGCTGCGCATCCGCAACGAGCCGGCGCAAGACCCGGAGCTGAAGGTGCCGTACTCCACCCGCCAACTGGTGGCTTGCCTGCGTGAGGGT
Organism: Rhodoferax sp.; assembly: GCA_028292305.1. Lineage (GTDB taxonomy): Bacteria > Pseudomonadota > Gammaproteobacteria > Burkholderiales > Burkholderiaceae_C > Rhodoferax_B. Next base: position 5,738 of record JAQGMQ010000405.1, on the reverse strand, counting down.
GCGCAACGTTTTGGCTGGGCGCAGCGCAATGCCAGACCGGCCTCGGTGCCCGACGGGCGCTGGTGGGTCGGCATGGGCGTGTCGGCGGCGACGCGCAGCAACTTCCTGATGGCCTCCAAATGCCACGTGGCGCTGGACCGCGACGGCACACTGACCGTGAAGATGGCCATGACCGATATCGGCACCGGCAGCTACACCGAGCTGACGCAGATCGCCGCCGAGATGATGGGCCTGCCGGTGGAGCGCATCCGCATGCAGCTGGGCGACAGCGACTTCCCCGAGACGCCGGGCTCGGGCGGTTCGTGGGGCGCGGCCAGTGCCGGCTCGGGCCTGTATGACGCCTGTGTGAGCTTGCGCGAGAAGCTGGCGCGGCGGGCCGGCATTGCGCCGGCCGAAGCCGTGTTCGAAGGCGCGCGCATCTCGGGTGGTGGCCGCTCGGATTCGCTCGGTTCGCTGGCCGGCCCGCTGGGCATGGAGGCCACCGGTGAGATCAAGCCCGGCGCGATGAAAAAGAAGTTTTCACAGCAGGCCTACGGCGCGCACTTCGCTGAAGTGGCGGTGCACCGCGACACCGGCGAGATCCGCTTGCGCCGCATGTTGGGCGTGTTTGCCGCGGGCCGCATTTTGAACCCGAAGACGGCGCGCAGCCAGGCCATCGGCGCCATGGTCTGGGGGGCCGGCAATGCGTTGATGGAAGAGGCCATCGTCGACCCGCGTTACGGCTTCTTCGCCAACCAGGACCTGGCCAACTACCACGTCGCCTCGCATGCCGACATCCCGGCCATCGACGCATATTTTCTGCCCGAGGTCGACGACAAGACCAACCCGCTGAAGATCAAGGGCGTGGGTGAGCTGGGCATCTGCGGCGCGGGCGCGGCGGTGGCCAACGCGGTCTACAACGCCTGCGGCGTGCGCATCCGCGAGTTTCCGCTGGCGCTGGACAAGGTGTTGAAGGGGTTGGCCACGCGCACGGCTTGAGCGGGCGGCCGCAAGGGAACGCGGCCCGGCACTTCCGCGGCAACACGCTCGCGGCGGTGCGTGCTTGCCGGTCTTCTGCCGCTTTGGTGTTACTGCAATCCGCCGCGCTCGGCGGGGTCGAGCGGGCCGATGGCTTCCTGCGTGCCGAAGGGCGTGGTGGCCCGCACCAGCAGGTTAAGCGCCACCGACAAGCGGTCGGCCGCTTCCGAGGCCTCGAGCGCCTTCGACGCGGCCACATCGGCCAGCTCCAGCACCACCGCCGCGTGGATCTTCTCGCGACCCGACTGGGCCTTGCCGAGCGCCACGTGCGCTGCCTCCTGCGCGTCGACGGCCTGCTTCACCGAAGCCAGCGCCAGGTCGGGCACGCCGGATGTGTGTTGCACCAGTTGCGCGGCCACATCGGCCATGCGCACGGCGGCTTGACGGGCCTCTTCCAGCCGCTGCTTGGCCAGCTCGAAGCTGGAGAGCACGTCGATCAGTTCCACCGCGTGGGCAAGCTGGGCGTAACGCGCCACCGAAACCCGCAGTTGGCCGAGCTGCCGCACGTCGTAGGCGAGCAGCGCCGTCAGGATGGTGGGCGAGGTGAGAGATTTTGAGTTTGCCCACGCGTGGGCAATACCATCAAAGTCCATGAGACTGTCCTTTTGAATTTGCTTGGGGCAACTCTAGCGACGGTCTGCGGGCCGGCCAATGCCGGGCGTCTCACGGTTGTGTAGGAGAAAGCTGCATCTCTGCGGTGGGCCCGTGCCGGGGCCGTTCAGGGTTCCCGTGAGGTCGGCGGCGGCTCAGCCGCCGGTGCCACGATCACGTCTTTCAGCAGATACATCAACGCCAGGTGGTGCTCCAGCGATGTGGGCCCCAGACGCACTCCCAGCGACCACAATTCCGCTTCGAAGCTGTGGATGTGCGTGACGGTGCGCAGCACGCATGGGCGCTGCTTCCACAGGCGGTAGGCCTTGCGCCGTGGGTCGCGTGACAGGAATGGAAAGAGGCCGGTAAAAAACTCTGGCAGGGACTGCAGGGAAGGCATGGCGGTGCGGCGTTCGGATCGGCTGGTCAGCCATTCTGAAAGCCCGCGCCGGCCAGCTTTTGTAGGCGGACGGATTGCCTTTCTGTCGTGGTCTTCCGAGGGCCGGGTGCCGACCCGGCCGGTGCCGCACCTCTTCAGGCGCTGGCTTGGTCCAGCGTCGCCACGGCCTCTGCGTCCAGCACCAGGCGGCTGGCCGCCACCAGTTCCTGCAGCTGCGCCAGCGAGGTGGCGCTGGCGATGGGCGACGTGACACTGGGGCGCTGCATCAGCCAGGCCGTGGCCACCTGCGCTGGCGACGATCTGGTGCGTGCGGCCACGGCGTCCAGCGCTTCCAGAATCCGCAGGCCGCGCGGGTTCAGGTACTTGTCGACCGTGTTCTTGCCGCGCGCGCTCTTGCTGGCATCGGCGGCGCTGCGGTACTTGCCCGTAAGGAAGCCCGCGGCCAGCGTGTAGAAGTTGATCACGCCCAGGCCCTCGCGCACACACAGCGGCTCGAGCGCGTCTTCGAACACGGCGCGGTCGTGCAGGTTGTACAGCGGCTGCAGGCTCTCGTAACGCGGCAGGCCGTGTTTGGCACTGGCCGCCAGGGCCCCGGCCAGCCGGTCAGCGGTGTGGTTGGAGGCGCCGATGGCGCGCACCTTGCCGGCCTGGATCAGGTCGGCATAGGCGCCCAATGTGTCTTCGAAAGGCGTCTCGGCATCGTCGTCATGCGACTGGTAGAGGTCGATGTAGTCGGTCTGCAGCCGGCGCAAGGAGGCCTCGACCGCCTCGCGGATATAGGCTGGCTTCAGGCCCTTCTTGTCGGCGCCCATGGGCTTGCCGACCTTGGTGGCCAACACCACCTGGCTGCGCTTGCCGCTCTGCTTGAACCACTGGCCGATCAGCGCTTCGGATTCGCCGCCCACATGGCCGGGCGCCCAGGCCGAATACACGTCGGCGGTGTCGACGAAATTGAAGCCGGCGTCGACCCAGGCGTCGAGCAGCTTGAACGAGGTGGCGGCGTCGACCGTCCAGCCGAACACGTTGCCGCCGAAGCAGAGGGGCGATACCTGCAGGCCGCTGCGGCCGAGGGGACGAAGGTTCATGGTGCGGGTCTCCGGGTGGTGATGAAGAAGCTTGGAACAAGCGGTCAGTGCGAACCACGCATTGTTCATACTTCGCCCGACCCATGTGCGCGGCGGGAAAACAGTGGCCATCCACCGGCCGGCCAGGCGCGGTCAATCGGCCTTGAAGCCTGTGGCCGCCACGGCCTTGCCCCAGGTGACGGTGTCGGCGGCGATGATGCGGGCGAACTCCTGCTGGCCCGTGCCCGTGACGCGAAAGCCGGCTTCTTCCAGCCTGGCCCGGGTCTCGGGCGACTGCACCGCGCGCACGATGTCGGCGTTGAGTCTGGAGACGATGTCCGGCGGCGTCCTGCCGGGCGCGACGATGCCGAACCACGACGTGAATTCGAGATTCGGATAACCCTGTTCCTTGATGGTCGGCACATCGGGCAGCGCGTTGGAACGTGTGGCGCCGGTCGTGCCCAGCGCCACCAGCTTGCCGGCCTTGACGTTGGCGGCGGCCAGGCCCACGGTGGCGAACACGCCCTGCACGTCGCCGCTGAACAGCCCGCCGAGCGCATCGCCCGTGCTCTTGTAGTGCACCGGCTCGGGCTTGAGCTGCACCGCGTCGCCGAACATGTAGGCGCCGAAATGGCCCGGCGTGCCGGCGCCGAAGGTGGCCATGAACAAGCCCTTCTGCTGCCGCGTCCAGTCGACGAAATCCTTTACGTTGCGGGCCGGCACCTTCTGCGGATTGACCAGCAGCACGAAGTCGGCGCTGACCACCTGGCTCACCGGGACGAAGTCTTTTTGCGGGTCGTACGGCAGCTTGCTGTAGCTGCTGGGGGCGATGCTCAGCTGGCCGGTCTCGCCGAGCATCAGCGTGTAGCCGTCGGGCACGGCGCGTGCGGCCTCACCCGCGGCAATCAGGCCGCCGGCACCGGGCTTGTTGTCGACGATCACGCCCAGGTTGCCCCAGTTTTCCGACAGCTTCTGCGCCAGCAGCCGGGCCACGATGTCCGGCCCCGTGCCCGCGGGGAAGCCGACGATGATGCGCACCGGCCGGCCGGGGTAGGTGGTCTGGGCCTGCAGTGCGGTGGCGGGCAGCATGCCGGCGGCCAGGCCGCTGACCAGGCCCAGCGTGACGAGCGCGCGGCGGTGTGGGTTTGACGGGGGCTGTGAAGGGTGCATGGCAAGGTCTCCGTTGGTTTTTTGAATGGGTTTCGGCAATCACATCGGCGCTTGCGGGTGGGCGCAACCGGGCCGGCGTCACAGCAGTTCGAAAAAGCGCATCAGCACCTGCTCGGGCCGGCGCACGCCACTGCCGATGAACATGCGCTCGGCCGTCCAGCCCAGGGTGGGCGAAGCGGTCTCGAAGCGCGGGCAACACCTGAAATAGATTTCGGCCGGATCGACCGGTTGGCCGGCCGCCAGCCGCGCCATGGCCTCGGCGGGCCCCGAGCGCAACGCATGGTTCTGTACGTAGATGAAGTCGCCACCGTCGGTCTCGAGCACATAACGCGCGTCGAGTTCGGCCAGGCGATCGCTGACGATGAGCTGGAAGTCCGCGCCGCCGGGCAGCACCCGTGCCCGCCAGCCATCGCCCTGGGCGCTGCCGCCGGTGATCGGCACCAGGCGGCGCTGTCCGCGCGGCGTGCGGCCCGCGTCCTGTGGTGGGCCGACCTCCACCTGCAGGTCGGCGAAGAAACGGAAGCGGGGTGCGAGGTCGGGTGGCGTCATGGGCGGGCTGGGGTGCAGGGAGGCAGGGAGGGCCTAGCGTAAGCCCGATGGACTGCGCTGGCTGTCATCCGCGAAGATGACAGCCCAAGGAGGCACAGCATGAGGCAATGGCGATCCACCGCCGCGGCGGATGTGGGCCGTGACACGGGCGCAAGCGTGGTTGCGGCACTGGCGGGCATGGTCGACGGGCTGGGCACCCGCGGCTTTGCGTCCGGCCTCCTGGCCGCGCTGCACCCGCTGCTGCCGGCCGCATCGTGGTCGGTGTACCGCACAGGGATGCCGGGCGGCCCGAGACTCTACATGTCGGCTAGCTTCGGCATTCCGGACACCACGCGTGACTGCTGGGGCGCGTATCTCTCCGGCCCCTGCCGCGACGACCGGTCCTGGGGCCGGCATGGCGAAGCGGTACCGGCGGGCGCTGCCGGCACACCGTCACGCCACCTGCGCCACATCACGGCGCAGGAAGTGGCAGGCGATCACCGGGCGCGGGTCTACGAGGCCCACGGCATGGCCGAGCGGCTGTCGATCTTCGAGCACGAGGCGCAGTCTGGTGTGTTCGCCGTCAACTTCTACCGGCACCAGCACCAGCGCCCGTTCGACGATGCCCAGATCGGCGCGTTCGAGGCCGTGGCGCCGGCGTTGTTGGCCCTGGCGCGCAAACACATTGCCTTGACCGGTGGCGCACAAGGCGCGGCGGATCTGACGGCGCGGGAGCCGTCGGGCCAGGCGCTGGCGCCTTGCGCGTTGCGCGAGAAGCTGCTCGCGCTGCATGCCGGGTTGACCGAGCGTGAGATCGACGTGTGTGTGCGCCTGCTGCAGGGCATGACGCAAGAGGGCATTGCCCGCGACCTGGACCTGAGCGTGCCCACGGTCAAGACCTACCGCAACCGCGCGTTCGCCCGGCTGGGCGGGATCCACTTCCGCAACGAACTGTTTGCGCTGGTGCT
>JAQGMQ010000212.1 GCA_028292305.1 Rhodoferax sp. | reverse complement strand
AGGGTTGCCAGGCCAGCGACGCGGCTTCGGCCGCGCGCGCCGGCTGCTTGTCGCCCAACACGCCGAGTGCCTTGTGCAGCGCCACGTCGCCGGCAGGGAACGCATCGGGCCAGCGCAACGCGCGCATGGCGATGTATTGTGCCGTCCAGTCGCCGATGCCTGGCAGGCTCTTCAGCAGGGCCACGGTGCTGGCGATGTCGGCACCGGCATGGATGCGCAACGCGCCGCTGTGCACCGCCTGGGCCAGGGCGACGATGGCCGCCTGCCGCTGGCGCACGATGCCGAGCTGGCCCAGCGCGTCGCCGGCGCCGGCGCCCAGTTCGGCGAGCGCCGCCGCCGTGGGGAACAGCCGGCTCAGCCCCGGCCACGGGGTGTCGATGGCCGTGCCGAAGCGGTCCACCAGGCGCTGCGCCAGGGTGCGCGCCGCGGCCACGGTGATCTGCTGGCCCAGCACGGCGCGCACGGCCAGCTCGAATCCGTCGACCGTGCCGGGCACGCGCAGACCGGCGCCATCGGGGAAGCGGTCCTGCAGCACGGCGTGGATGGCCTGCGGCTCGGCGTCCAGATCGAGCAGCGCGCGCACACGGCGGATCACCTGCGGCAGGGCCACCCGCAGTGATTCGCTGGTGCGCAGCAGCACCTGGCTGCGGGCGGCGTCGAAGTCGATGCGGACCCAGCCCGTGACGCTGGCCCCGCCCGTCTGCACCCGCAGCGTGCGCGCCAGCGCCGGGGCATCGGCCTCATCGGCCTCATCGGCCACCCACTCCACGTGTTCCACCCGCCGCTTGCGGAAGAAGGCCAGCATCGCCGCCACGTCGTAAGGGGGGCGGTAGCCCAGCTTCACCGGCCGGCCGAGGCCTTTTTCGCTGCCGGCCTCCGAAGCGCCTGCGCGGCGCAACTGCGACGGGTTGAGGCGGTACTGGGCCAGGAAGGCGGCGTTGAATCGGCGCACGCTGGCGAAGCCGCTGCCCAGCGCCACCTGCGGCATGGCCAGGTCGGTATCGGCCAGCAACTGCTTGGCCGTCAGCAGGCGGCGCGTCTGCAGGTACTGCAGCGGCGAGATGCCGAAATGCGCCTCGAAGATGCGCCGCAGATGGCGGTCGCTGATGCCCATGCGCGCGGCCAGCGCTTCGACGCCCATCGCCTCGTCACCCCAGGCGTCGGGTTCGTCCAGCAGCCGCGCGGCCTGGTGCGCCAGGATGGTCGACGCGTCCTGGATCGACCAGGCCAGCGACTGCGGCGCCAGTTCGGGGCGGCAGCGCAGGCAGGGCCGGAAGCCCGCGCCCTCGGCCTGCGCGGCATGGTCGAAGAAGCGGCAGTTTTCGCGCTTCGGCGTCTTCACGCTGCACACCGGCCGGCAGTAGATGCCGGTGCTCGTCACGGCGGTGAAGAAGCGGCCATCGAACCGTGCGTCGCGGGTCTTCAGCGCGAGGTAACAGGCGTCCTGGTGAGCGGTGTCGGTGGAGGGCGGAGCGGCTTGCATGGAAGGAATGATACGCGGCGGCCGCAGCTCGATTGGCCGTTTCCGGACATGTGGCCAAGGGCCGATCGGGCATTCTGGACGCCCGCTGAAACCGGCGAAAATAGGGCCATGCAAAACCCAATTGTCGAAGTCCCGGCCAGCGCGTGGTCGGGTCAGCGCCCCGACCCGGCGCTGACCGCGGCGCTGGAGGGCGGTGGCGTGTTGTATTTCCCCGCGCTGCCGTTTACCTTGTCGACCGCCGAAGCCGCGCTGCTGCGACCCGAGCTGCGCGACCCGAAGTCGCGCAACATCAGCCAGCCGGCCGGCCAGCCCGACACCGTGAAAGGCGCCATCGGCACGCCGCAGGAACGGGCCACGCTGGCCGCGATGATGCTGCGTTACCGCAACCAGGCGGTGGGCTTGGTGGGCGATCTGTTCCCCCACTACAGCCGGCACCTGCGCCTGGAGCCGACCAGCTACCGGCCGAGCGAGGTCGAGTCGCGCCAGCAATCGTGGCGCGCCGACGACCGGCGGCTGCACGTGGACTCGTTCCCCTCGCGGCCCAACCGCGGCGAACGCATCCTGCGGGTCTTCACCAACCTGAACCCGGCCGGCAAACCGCGGCTGTGGCGCGTCGGCGAGCCGTTTGAAAAGGTGGCGGCGCACTTCCTGCCGCGCATGAAGCCCTACCGCCCCTGGCAGGCCGCCTTGCTGCGCAGGATGCGTGTCACCAAGTCGCTGCGCAGCGAATACGACCACATGATGCTGCAGCTGCACGACCTGATGAAGCAGGACATGGATTACCAACAACGCGCCGACCAGCTGGAAATGCCCTTCGCCGCCGGCAGCAGCTGGGTGTGTTTTTCCGACCAGACGCTGCACGCCGTCTACAGCGGGCAATTCATGATGGAACAGACTTTTTTCATGGCGCCGCAGTACCAGAGCGACCCGGGGCGCAGCCCGCTCGGGGTTTTGTCGAAGCTGGCCGGTAGGCCGCTGGCGGGAGCGCCGCTTTGAAGGTTTTGCGGCGGGGCGGCTTGGACGCGATGTTGGTTTTTCGAGGCGTGTGCCATGCCGGAATCCACCTAAAAAACAATTGTGCATGCACAATGGGGGCTATGAGTGTCCACAATCGTTCCATTGCTGCGAAGAAGAGCTGCGGGTTCACGCTCATCGAGCTGATGGTGACGTTGGCCATCGTGGCCATCCTTGGCACCTTGGCGGCACCGTCGCTGCGCACGTTCTTCATTCGGAACACCTTTTCGAGCATCGGCAGTGAGTTCAACGGCAGTGTGCTGCGCGCGCGCAATGAGGCGGTCAGCAAGAACATTTGCGTGAGCATGTGCATCAGCACCAACGCGGACAGCACCAGCACAACCAGTCCACCGGCATGCTCGACCACCGCGTCGAACTGGCAGGCTGGGTGGATCGTGTTTTTGAATCCGGATTGCAACGCGGCGCTGACGCAACCCATGGAAGGCACGACCGCAAAGCCTGAAAATATGCTGATCGCGCGAACGGCGGGTAGCGCGAACTATGAGCTGAATGACATGGTGCCTACGAGATCCATGATGTTCAATGCGCGCGGTCAAACCGGCGTTGCCGGGGGCAGTTGGTTTCAGCTGAAGTACCTGCCCAGCGTCCCACTGACTTCCTCCTATGCTTTCAATATCTGTGTGGACCTCCTAGGCCGTAGCCGCTCAGTGCCTCTGTCTGCCACCAATACTTGCGGCACCTACTGATACGTTAGCGCCCGGCTGGTCCGCAACCTCCAGCACCAGCGCAACCTCCGCGACCCCGCCCCCTGGCAAGCCCGCCACGGCCACACACGTGCGTGCGGGCAGCGCGGCCTCCGGAAACACTTCCTGCAGCAGCAACGACGCCGCATCCATCACCTCGCGCAACGGCTTGAACCCTTCGTCGGCGTGCAGGAATCCGGTCAGGCTCACCACCTTTTGCACCCGGCGCAGGCTGCCGAATTCACGTTGTGCCGCGCGCAGCAAAGCCAGCACGGCCGCCTTGGCCGCGTGTTGTCCGCGCGGCAGGCAGCGCGCATCTTTCAACTTGCCGGTGATGACAGTACCGGCTTCGCGCCCGACCACGCCGCTGGAGAACACCAGCGTGCCCGCCCGCGAGAACGTGGCGTAGTGCCCTGCGGGTGAAGCGCACAGGGCCGGGTCGTAAGCGGTCAGTGCGTCCAGCGTGTGATCCGGGCAGTGCCGGCCGGCTTCATCCGTGGCCATGGCCGTGCTCCATGTTGCTGGCCTCACCGCGCAGCCAGCACACCGCGTCGGGCGCATCGCGCGCCGGCAGCCGCACACCGATCTGCGAAGGTGAACCCATGGCCTCGCCCTGGCGCACGGTGACGAGCACATCCGCATCGCCGACCAGACCCTGTTCGCGCAGCCCCCAGGCCAGCGCCGCGGCGGCGATGCCGGTGGCCGCGTCTTCCGGGTAGCCGGACGAACGCGGGAACTGCCGCGCACTCACGGTGTCCGCCCGGCCCAGCACCAACGCGTAGGGGTAAAGCCCCGTCGAGCCGATGCGTTCACACACCGCCTGCACCTGCGTGAAGTCCACCCGCAGGCCGTGCAGCGTGGCCAGGTCGGGCAGGCGCACCAGGGTCTTCACCCGGCTGGTGGCGGCGTTCAACACCGGGCCGACCAGCACGCGCGCATCGATGCCCAGGCACTGCGCGATGTCTTGCGCCTGCGCCGTGTCCAGCGCCTGCACCTGGCCGCGTGGCTGGCTGATCTCCACCATGCCGTCGGCCAGCCGGCCGTGGACGGTACCGCTCAAGGTCTGCAACGCGGTGGGGCTGCCGTCCCAATCACCGCGCTGGTGCAACAGCCACAAGGCGGCGATGGTGGCGTGGCCGCACATCTCCATTTCGTGGTTGGGCACGAAATAGCGCAGGCGAAAGGCGTGGGCGGCGCTGTCGGGCCGCAGCACGAAGACGGACTCGTGGCCGCTGGCGCGGGTGGCGGCCTGCATCTCGGCGCTGGACATGGCGTCGGCGTCGAGCCACACCGGCGCGGGGTTGCCACCGTGCGCAGCGCCGGGCGCGGCAAAGACGCGGATCAGTTCGGCCATGCTCAGTCCGCCTTTGCGTTGACGGCGCGGGCGATGCCGCCCCACAGCGCGATGTCCGCGCGGATCTTCGCCGCGAAGCCGTCTGGCGCCAGGCTCAGCGGCGCCACACCCTTGGCCAGCAGGTCGGCCCGCAGCGTGCGGTCCTGCAGCACTTTGTCCAGCGCGGCGCGCACACGCTCGACCACCGGTTTGGGCGTGGCCGCGGGTGCCATCAGGCCGTACCAGAGTTCGGGCCGGAAGTTCTTCACCCCGGCGGCTTCGAAGCTGGGCAATTCCTGGAACACGGCCGAGGTGTCGCTGATGGCCAGCGCGCGCAGCCGGCCGGCGCGCACCTGCGGCACCAGCGCGGTGGGGTTGTCGAACAGCACCTGGATCTGGCCAGCCATCAGGTCGGCCTGGGCCGGTGCCGCACCGCGGTAGGGGATGTGGGCCATGTCGATGCCGGTGCGTTGCTTGAACAGCTCGGCCGCAAGATGGCTGGCCGTGCCATTGCCGATGCTGCCGTAGTTCAGCGCGCCAGGATGGGCCTTGGCATAGGCGATGAATTCGGCCAGCGTCTTCACCGGCAGCGACGGCGTGACCACCAGCACGAACGGCGTGGTGCCGATGGTGCCCACAGGGGTCAAATCCTTCAGCGGGTCGTACGGCAGCTTGGGGTAGACGGCCTGGGCCGAGGCGATGGTCGTGGTGGTGGCGGCCACCAGGGTGTAGCCGTCGGCCGTCGACTTGGCGCCGTAACCGGTGCCCACCGTGCCGCCGGCGCCGGAGCGGTTGTCGATGACCACCGGCACGCCGAACTCGGCCTGCAGCCTGACCTGCACCGCGCGGAACACCACGTCGGTGCCGCCGCCGGCGGGGAACGGGACCACGATGGTGATGGGCTTGGCGGGAAAGGCGTCGGCGGCCATCAAAGGACCAGCGACGAGGAGGGCGGCGCTGACCAGTGCGGCCAGCGCGATGGCGGCCAGTTGGCGGCGGTAGGGTGATTCAATGGTCATGCATGTTCCTTGCTTGCGAAAAGCGGTGGGGGTGTCGAAATGGGCCTGTTTTGATTCTGGCGAGCCCCCGCGAAACCGTGCGTCCGATCGAGACGCCGCCACCCACAATTGCGACAATCACGCCATGTCACCCTCCACTGACAAACCACCGCCGCGGCTTTCCGCCTTCGCCGAACGGCTGGGCCACAAGGCGGCAGCCGTGGCCAGCACGCGCGAGGGTTATGCGACGGCGTTGCACGCCCACGATTGCGACATGTTGTTCGTACCGGTGGCGGGTCGGTTCGACATCCTGGACACGCATGGCGCGCCGATCCAGTCGGCGCCCGGCCATTTCGTCTGGTTCGCTGCCGGCGCCGCCCATGCCACCACGGCGCAGAGCCTGCGCCAGACGCACATCGCGGTGTATGTCGACCCGGACTTCTGGGGCACGGCGCTCCGGGCCCAGGGCGTGCTGCAGCCACTGCAGGGCATGCGCGCCGGCAGTGCCGCGCTGAATGCCTTGTCGCAGCGCCTGCTCGAGCTGGCGGGCGCGCCCGACGACCAGCAGGCCATCTACTGCGGCGCGCTGATCATGGAGGCCGCGCGGCTCAGCGCCAATCCGCTGTCGGCCGAGATGCGCACGCCGGCACGCCAGGTGGCCGAGCACCTGCAGGCGGACCTGTCACGCGAGCTGTCGTTGGCGGCGTTTGCCGAACGCCAGCGTTTGTCGCGGCGCCAGGTCGAGCGCCTGTTCCGCGCCGAATTCGGCATGTCGCCGCTGGCGTTCCAGCAGATCAAGCGGCTCGAGCGCGCCAGATTCCTGCTGCAGCAGACCGACGATTCGGTGCTGTCGGTGGCGCAACAGGTGGGCTGGGAATCGGGCTCGTATCTGTCGCGCGTGCTGGTGCGCACCTGGGCCGCCACGGCCGCCGAGATCCGCGCCTCGGGCCGGGCACCGCGCCTGCCCAGCCCGGTTGTCGACGCTTCCTAGATCCGCCGGTACAGCCGCCCCAGCTGCAGCAACTGCTGCCCATGTTCGGGCAGCACCTGGTCCCAGGTGAAGCGCCATTCCCAGAAGCCCGCGCCCACGCCCGGCAGGTTCATGCGGTGGCTGCCGTCCAGGCCCAGCACGTCCTGCAGCTGTGTGATGGCGGTGTCGGCCACGCTGGCCATGGCGGCGCGGATCAGCAGCCAGTGGATGTGGCCATCGACCTCGGCCGCCGCTGTGTAATCGAGACCCAGGTAGGCGATGACGTGGCTGCGCTCGGCCTCGCTGGCCGCGGCCCACCAGCCCGGCGTGGTGTTGTTGTCGTGGGTGCCGGTGTAGGCGACGGTGTTGGGCTCGTAGTTGTGCGGCAGGTAGCTGTTGTTGGCGTCGCCGCCGAACGCGAAGTGCAGGATGCGCATGCCGGGCAGGTCGAACTGGCGGCGCAACACGTCGACCTCCGGCGTGATCAGTCCCAGGTCTTCGGCAATGATGGGCAGCGGGCCGAGCGCGGTGTGGATCGCGTCGAACAGCGCCGCGCCCGGGCCGGGCAGCCAGCGGCCGAACACCGCCGTGCCCTGGCTCGCCGGAATCTCCCAGTAGTCGGCGAAGCCGCGGAAGTGGTCGATGCGGACGATGTCGACCAGTGCAAAGGTGCGGCGGATGCGCTCGATCCACCAGGCGTAGCCGTCGGCGGCATGGGCGTTCCAGCGGTACAGCGGGTTGCCCCAGCGCTGGCCGGTGGCGCTGAAATAGTCGGGTGGCACACCGGCGATCACCGTCGGTTTGCCGTGCGGGTCGAGCTCGAACAATTCCTGCCGCGCCCAGACTTCGGCGCTCTGGTAGGCGATGAAGATCGGCGCGTCGCCGACGATGGCCACGCCGCGTTCGTTGGCGTAAGTCTTGAGCCGCAGCCACTGGCGGAAGAAGCACCATTGGCAGAACTGCCAGAAACCGATGCGCGGGGCGAGTTCGTCCGCGGCGGCCTGCAGCGCGGCCGGCTCGCGCGCCACCAGCGCTGGTGCCCAGTCGCTCCATTCGCGCCAGTCGTTGGCCTCGGCCAGCGCCATGAACAGCGCGTAGTCGTCGAGCCAGCCCGCCTGGGCTGCGCAGAAGCGTGTGAAGTCCTGTTGGTCGTCGGCATTGGCATCGGCGGCAAAACGCGCGGCGGCGCGCGCCAGGCGCTCCATGCGCCAGGGCACGACGCGGGCGAAGTCCAGCCGCGTGGCTTCGAAGTCGGCGGCCAGGTCGTCGGGCTGCAGCCAGCCGTGCTGCGCCAGCTCGGCCAGGTCGATCAGCAGCACATTGCCGGCAAACGCCGAACTGCTCATGTAGGGCGAATTGCCCGGCCCGATGCCCCCGAGCGGCAGGATCTGCCAGAGCTTCTGGCCCGCACCCACCAGCCAGTCGACAAAATGGTAGGCCGCGGGGCCGAAGTCGCCCGAGCCATGCGGGCCGGGCAGGGAAGTGGGGTGCAGCAGGATGCCGCTCGTGCGCGGGAGTCGCATGGTGTCTTTGAACGAAAAAAGAGAGAAGGAAGCGGCGCGCCCGTCAGGGTGGGGCCAGATCCGCGCCCGCGGCGGCCAGTACCACCAGCCCATGCGCCGGAATGGCGAACAGCGTTTCGCCCTGACCATACCAGTCGGCGCGGCCCTGCGGGTGGCTGGTGTCCAGCATGGCCTGCCAGACACCGGCCGGCAGCAAAAAATCCTGCGCCACGGCATCGGCGTTGACCAGCAGCAACAGCGGCGCGCGGGCCTGGCCGGGCCGGCCGATCAGGCAGCCGAGCACGCGCTCGGTCGGGTCCTGCCAGGCGGCGCCCTGCAGCGGGGCGCCGTCGCGCTGCATCCAGGCCAGGTCGTGCAGGCCGAGCTGGTCGGTGAGGCCGCTGTACCAGTGGTTGTCGAAGGGCTGGCCGGCGCGGCGCAGCCACAACACGCGGGCGGTGAAGGCGACCAGGTCGTCATCGGCGGTTGACCAGTCGATCCAGGTGGTGGCGTTGTCCTGGCAGTAGGGGTTGTTGTTGCCTTGCTGGGTGTGGCCCAGTTCGTCGCCGGCGCACAGCATCGGCGTGCCCTGCGCCAGCAGCGTGGTGGCCAGCAGCGCGCGTTGCAGGCGGCCCCGCAAAGCCAGAATCGCCGGGTCGTCGCTGGCGCCTTCGGCACCGCAGTTGAAACTCAGGTTGTGGCCGTGGCCGTCGCGGTTGCTCTCGCCGTTGGCCAGGTTGTGGCGCTGGTTGTAGCTCAGCAGATCGCGCAGCGTGAAGCCGTCGTGCGACACCACGTAGTTCACCGACTCCGCCGGTGCGCGCTGGCGCGGCTGGTACAGGTCGGACGAGGCGCACAGGCGCAGGGCAAAGGCGCCGCGGTCGCCGCCTTCGACCGGCTGGCCGGGGTTGGCCGCGCCCTGCACCCAGAAGCTGCGCATGGCGTCGCGGAAGTGGTCGTTCCATTCGAGCCAGCCGCGCGGGAAGCCGCCGACCTGGTAGCCGCCCGGGCCGATGTCCCAGGGCTCGGCGATCATCTTCACGCGCGACAGCACCGGGTCTTGCGCCACGGCGGTGAAGAACGCGCCGTTGCGGTCGAAGCCGTTGTCGCCGCGGCCCAGCACCGAGGCCAGGTCGAAGCGGAAGCCGTCGACATGCATCTCGGCAACCCAGTAGCGCAGGCTGTCCATCACCAGCTGCAGCACCCGCGGCTGGCGGATGTCCATGGTGTTGCCGCAGCCGGTGTGGTTTTCGTAGTGCGACGGGTTGTTGGCCGGGAGGCGGTAGTAGCTGGCGTTGTCCAGGCCGCGAAAGCTGAGGTTGGGCCCGGTCTCGTCGGACTCGGCGGTGTGGTTGTAGACCACGTCGAGCAGCACCTCGATGCCGGCGGCATGCAGGGCACGCACCATCTGGCGGAACTCGTCGCGCGGGCTTTGCTGGTCGATGCCGCTGGCCAGCAGCGGGCTGGCGCAGAAGAAGCCCAGCGTGTTGTAGCCCCAGTAGTTGCGCAGGCCCATGCGGGCCAGGCGTTCCTCGTCCACCGCAAAGTGCACCGGCAACAGGCTGACGGCGGTGACGCCCAGGCGCTGCAGGTGGGCGATGGACGCCGGATGGGCCAGCCCGGCGTAGCTGCCGCGCAATGCCTCGGGCAGCAGGGGGTTCAGCTGCGAGAAGCCCTTGACGTGCAGCTCGTAGAACACGCTGTCGGCCAGTGGCGTCTGCGGCCGGGGCGCGTCCCCGCCCGGGCCCCAGTCGAACGCGCTGCGGTCGTCGACCACGCGGGCCTTCAGCGCGAAGGCGGCGTTGTCGTGGGTGTCCATGTGCAGGGGGTACTGCCGGTCGGCGGCGAAGTGTTCTTCGCGCCATTCGAATGTACCGACGACGTCGCGCGCATACGGATCGAGCAGCAGCTTGGTGGCATCGAAGCGGTGGCCGCGGTCGGGCCGCCAGGGGCCGTCGGCGCGCAGGCCGTAGACCAGCCCGGGTGCGGCACCGGGCAGGTAGCCATGCCAGACGTCGCCGGAGTGGCCGGGCAGCGCCACGCGGCGGGTTTCCTCGGTGCCACCGGCATTGAACAGGCACAGCGTCATGGCCTGGGCGTTGGCCGAGAACACCGCGAAATTCACGCCATGGCCGTCCCAGGTAGCGCCCAGGGGCCAGGGCTGGCCCGGCAGCGGGGCGACGGGCCCGTCTTCGGTGGCGGCGGGGTCGGGCAGTGTTGCGTTCATCGTGTGGCTGGCGAAGTCAGGAGGCGTTCCATTCGAAGACCAGGGTGGCCAACGGTGGCAGCGTGAGCAGCAAGGACTGCGCCCGGCCGTGCCAGCCGACAGCCTCGGTGCTGGCCGCGCCCAGTGGCGTGCCGGTGTTGCTGCCGCCGTAGTGGTGCGAGTCGGTGTTCAGCCGTTCGCGGTAGCGGCCTGGCCGTGGTGTGCCGACCCGGTAGCCGTGACGCACTTCAGGTGTGAAGTTGCACACCACCAGCACGTGGCGGTCGATGCCGTCGGCGTTCTTGCCGCGGCGCACGAAGCTCAGCACCGAGTGTTCGGCGTCGTTGTGTTCGATCCACTCGAAGCCGGCGGCGGCGCAGTCGAGTTCGTGCAGCGCAGGGGTGTCGCGGTACAGCCGGTTCAGGTCGCGCACCAGGGTTTGCACGCCGGCATGCGGCGCGTGTTCGAGCAGGTGCCAGTCGAGGCTCTGGGCGTGGTTCCATTCGCGTTCCTGGGCAAACTCGCAGCCCATGAACAACAGTTTCTTGCCGGGGTGGCCGAACATGAAACCCAGGTAGGCCCGCAGGTTGGCAAACTGTTGCCAGCGGTCGCCGGGCATCTTCTGCAGCAGCGAACCCTTGCCGTGCACCACCTCGTCGTGCGAGATCGGCAGCACGAAGTTTTCGTCGAAGGCGTACACCAGACCGAAGCTCAGCTCGCCCTGGTGGTGCCTGCGGTACAGCGGGTCGCGTTCCATGTAGCTCAGCGTGTCGTGCATCCAGCCCATGT
>JAQGMQ010000359.1 GCA_028292305.1 Rhodoferax sp. | reverse complement strand
AGCAGGACGCAATCATGGCCAAGGCCGGTGGCAAGCTGCCGACGAAGCCGGTGCTCGAAGAGGCCGAAAGCGACGACGAGATGCTGCTCGGGCACTGAGCGCGGCGCGAAGTCACCAGCTGCCGAGCGCCGCGTCGCCACGCGTTCGGTGCGGCTCGAACGCATCGAGCAAAAAGTCGACGAGCGCACGCGTCTTGGCCGAGATGTTGTGTTTGGTCTGGAACACCAGATAGATGTCGGAATCGGGCGGATGCCAGTCGGGCAGCACGGGCACCAGTGTGCCGGCCCGCAGCAGCTCGGCGGCATCCCACTGCGAGCGCATCAGGATGCCGTGGCCGTCGAGCGCCCAGGCTAATGCCGATTCGCCGTCGTTGCTGCTCAGCGTGCCGCGCACCTTCACCGTTTCCTGGCGCGAACCGCTGCGCAAATGCCAGGTGCCGAAGGTCTCGTCGCCCTCGCGCAGGAAGATGCAGCGGTGCTGGGCCAGGTCGCGCGGCATGGCCGGCAGGCCGGCCTGCGCGATGTAGGCCGGCGCGGCGCACAGCAGGCGCTGGTTGTGCGCCAGCCGCCGGGCGGTCAGGCGCGCGTCGGGCAGCTCGCCGAAGCGCACCTGCACGTCGAAGCGCTGCTCCACCAGGTTCACCGGCCGGTCGTTCAGGTGCAACTGCACTTCGACCAGCGGGTAGTCGCGCGCGAACTTCGACAGCGCCGGAGCGATGCGGCGCCGGCCGAAGCCCAGCGTGGCGCTGACCCGCAACACGCCCTGCGGCAAGGCCCGGCTGCCGGCCACGCTGCGTTCCAGTGCTTCCAGGTCTTCGAGCACCCGCACGCCTTCGCCGAGGTACATCTCGCCCTCGGGCGTGAGGCTGATGCGGCGGGTGGTGCGGTTCAGCAGCCGCACGCCGAGCCGGCGTTCGACAGCGGCCAGGCGTTTGCTCACGGCGGGCGGGGTGATGCCGAGTTCCTGTGCGGCCGCGGACAGCGTGCCCTTGCGGGCCAGCAGCGAAAAGAAGGCGAGGTCCGAAAAACCGTCCATGTTCGAGTGGCGCGCCATTGGTAACCATGGCGACCGGAAGAATTGCCGAAATCGATATTATGAAGCAGCAGTTAATCGATACGATCTAGCCTGGCACCCAAGAACACCCCGAGGAGACAAACCCCATGCACCGCCGTTTCATCTTTCGCCCACTGGCCGCAGCGACACTCTCATTGTTGGCTGGCGCCGCGCCCGCCTTCGCCCAGACTTATCCCGAGCGGCCGGTGCGGCTGATCGTGCCTTACGCACCGGGCGGCAGCGCCGACATCGCGGCGCGCCTCATCACCGATGCCTGGGCCAAGGCGCTCGCCAGCACGATGTTCATCGAGAACAAGGGCGGGGCCGGCGGCAACCTCGGCGTGGACGCGGTCGCCAAGGCCGCGCCGGACGGCTACACCATCGGCCTGCAGACCGTGTCGCTGGCCATCAACCCCGCACTCACGGCCAAGATGCCGTACGACACGTTGAAAGACCTGGCGCCGATCGGCATGGTGGCCAGTTCGCAGCACGTGCTGGTGGTCAATGCCAAGCTGCCCGCGGCCAACCTCAAGGAGCTGCTGGCCGAGCTCAAGGCCAAGCCCGGCAGGATGACCTATGGCTCGGCGGGTGCCGGCAGCACCTTTCATATGTCGGCCGAGCTGTTCAAGGCGGTGGCCGGCGTGTCCATCGTGCACATCCCCTACCGCGGTGGCGGCCCGGCGCTGATCGACACGATTTCGGGCCAGGTCGACATGAGTTTCCCGGTGGTCTCGGCGGCGCAGCAACATGTGCAGGCCGGCAAGCTGCGCGCGCTCGGCGTGACCGGATCGCAGCGGTCCTCGCTGTTGCCGGGCGTGCCCACCATCGCCGAGGCGGGCCTGCCGGGCTACAACTTCGAGACCTGGTTCATGGTGTTCGCACCGGCCGCCACGCCACGCGCGGTCATCGACAAATTGAATGCGTCGCTGAACCAGGCCCTGGCCACGGCCGCGCTGAAAGAGCGCATGGTGAAGGAGGGCTTCGACCCGTTGCCGTCGACGCCGGCCGAGGCCCGCAGCCGGCTCGAATCCGACCTGCCCAAGTGGGCCAGATTGATCAAGGAACGCGGCATCACCGCCGAATAGTCGATCGCCGAACCGATCAGGCTGAACCGATCAGGCCGAACCGATATCCCCACCTGAAGACATCCATGGCACCTGCAGCAGACTCCCCCCTTTTCCCGGGCTTCACCGCGCGCGACATCGCCACCGACGAAGGCGTGCACATCCACACGCTCTGCGGCGGCGAAGGCCCGCCCTTGCTGTTGCTGCACGGCCACCCGCAGACCCACGCGCTCTGGCACAAGGTGGCGCCCACGCTGGCCAGGCACTTCACGCTGGTGCTGGCCGATCTGCGCGGTTACGGCGACTCGGCCAAGCCGCAGGGCGTGCCCGACCACGCCAACTACAGCAAACGCGTAATGGCACGCGACATGCTGCGGGTGATGCAGGCCTACGGCCATGCAAAATTTTCGGTGCTGGCGCATGACCGCGGCGCGCGCGTGGCGCACCGGCTGGCGGCCGACCATGCGGGGGCCGTGCAACGCATGGTGCTACTCGACATCGCGCCCACGCTGGCCATGTACGAGCAGACCGGCGAGGCCTTTGCGCGCGCCTACTGGCACTGGTTCTTCCTGATCCAGCCGGCACCGATGCCCGAGCGCTTCATCGCCTCCGACCCCGCCGTCTACCTGCAGGAAGTGATGGGCCGGCGCAGCGCGGGCCTGACACCTTTCGACCCGCGCGCGCTGGCGGCCTACACCCGTGCGCTGCTGGCACCAGGCACGGCGCACGGCATGTGTGAAGACTACCGCGCAGCCGCCGGCATCGACTTGGACCACGACCGCGCCGACCGCGATGCCGGCCGGCGCCTGGGCCTGCCGCTGATGGTGCTGTGGGGCGTGGACGGCGTGGTGCACCGCTGCTTCAAGCCACTCGAAGAATGGCAGCGCGTGGCCGCCGACGTGCGCGGCGAAACGCTGGCCTGCGGTCACTACGTGGCCGAAGAAGCGCCCGAGGCGCTGCTCGCCAAGGCGCTGCCGTTTCTGCAAGAGAGCCAGCCATGACCGCCAGGACTTTCTACCGGAAGCTCGTCGACGGCCACACCGTGGCCGTGCTCGACGCGCAGAACGTGCTGCTGTTCTGCGACCTGCACCTGATGAACGAATACACCAGCCCGCAGGCCTTCGCCGGCCTGCACGAACAGGGTCGCGGCGTGCCGGTGCCAGGGCAGAACGTGGCCGTGGTGAGCCACATCATCCCCACGCATCCGGTGGCCCACCGCATCATCCACGACCCGGCCTCGGCGCTGCAGGCGAGCAACCTGAAGCGCAACTGCGACCGGCACGGCATCCCGCTGTTCGACACCAACGACGCGCGGCAGGGCATCGAACACGTGGTGGCGCCGGAGCACGGCATGATTCGCCCCGGCATGGTGGTGATCTGCGGCGACAGCCACACCACCACCTACGGCGCGCTGGGGGCGCTGGGCTTCGGCATCGGCACGTCGGAAGTCGAACACGTGCTGGCCACGCAGACCCTGGTGTACCGGCTGGCGCAGGACATGCACATCCGCATCGACGGCACGCTGCCGGCCGGCACCACGGCCAAGGACCTGGTGCTGATGGTGATCGGCCGCATCGGCGCGCAGGGCGCGCGCGGCTTCGTCGTTGAGTTCAGCGGCAGCGCGATCGCGGCCCTGTCGGTCGAGGCGCGCTTCACGCTGTGCAACATGGCGGTGGAAGCCGGTGCCCGTGGCGCGCTGGTGGCGCCCGACGCCAAGGCCATCGACTACGTGCTGCAGCGCGCGCCCGACATCAGCGGCAGCGTGCGCGAAGCGGCGCTGGCCCACTGGGCGACACTGCACAGCGATGCCGGCGCGGTGTTCGATGTGACCCACCGGTTCGACGCCAGCGACGTGGCGCCGCACGTCACCTGGGGCACGAGCCCCGACCAGGTCGTAGCCATCGACGGGCTTGTGCCCGCGGCGGTTGACGCAACCGACGAAGCCGCGCGGCGCAGCACCGAGCAGGCGCTGCAGTACACGCGGCTCGCATCGGGCGCGGCCATCGCCGGCACGCCGGTGCAGCACGTGTTCATCGGCTCGTGCACCAACGGCCGCATCGAAGACCTGCGCGCCGCGGCCGACGTGGTACGCGGCCGGCATGTGGCGGCCGGCGTGCGGGCCATGGTGGTGCCCGGCTCGGGCGCGGTGAAGGCCCAGGCCGAAGCCGAAGGCCTGGCCGCGCTGTTCACCGGCGCCGGCTTCGAATGGCGCCAGCCGGGCTGCTCGATGTGCCTGGCGATGAACGACGACGTGCTGGCCGACGGCGTGCGCTGCGCCTCCACCACCAACCGCAACTTCGAAGGCCGGCAGGGCCGCGGAGCCATCACCCACCTCATGAGCCCGGCCATGGCCGCGGCCGCCGCCGTCACGGGCAGGCTCACCGACGTGCGTTCACTGGAGCTTGTCCATGTCTGATGACAAAACCACAGGCGTCGCCGGCCGCGCCGCCGCGATCCGCATCGAAAACCTGGACACCGACCAGATCATGCCCAAGCAGTTCCTGCGCGGCATCGACAAGGCCGGCCTGGCCGACGGCCTGCTGTACAACCTGCGCTTCGATGCGGCCGGGCAGGTGCGGCCCGATTGCGTGCTGAACCGACCTGAGGCCAGCGGCACCCGCATCCTGATCGGTGGCGCCAACTTCGGCTGCGGCTCGAGCCGTGAACATGCGGTGTGGGGCCTGCAGCAATACGGCATCGACGCGGTGATCGCGCCGAGCTTCGGCGAGATCTTCTATTCCAACGCGATGAACAACCGGCTGCTGCTGGTGATGCTGCCCGCCGCGCAGATCGACACGCTGATGGCCGCGGCCGAACGGGGTGGCGATGCGGCGCAGGTGGCGATCAATGTGGCGGCACAACGCGTGCGCGGCGACGGGGTCGACGCGGACTTCAGCCTGTCGGAGCGGCACCGGCGGATGTTCCTCGAGGGGCTCGATGTGATCGGCCTGTCGCTCGCCTACCGCGCCGAGACCGAAGCCTTCGCGGCGCGGCACTGGGCGGCCCAGCCTTGGGTGAAAGACGTGGCCCGCCGCACATGCGAGCGGCTGCTGGCCGCCTGACGCCGCGGATTTTTAGGCTACGCTCGGCACCCCAGCCGCGCTTCAGAGGCTGTCCATGTCTGCGGGGTGACCCATGAAAAATCCGGAAGAGGTCGCCAAGCGGCTCTTTGGCCAACCCTACGAAAAGCTGGATGCGGCCGCGCGCAATGTGGCCAAGCACATCGCCAACCGCACCCACCTGGCGCGCAACATCAACCTGGGTGACGGCAGCCAGCCGTCGTTCGGCCTGCGCGCGGCCGATGCCGTGGCCTCGTTCGGCGGCTCGTGGACGTTTGTCGGGCTGTTCGCCGGCACCATGCTGCTGTGGGTGGTGGTCAACGCCTACCTGCTGTCGCACCTGGGCAAGACCTTCGATCCGTATCCGTACATCCTGCTGAACCTGTTCCTGTCGATGCTGGCGGCAATTCAGGCGCCGATCATTCTGATGTCGCAGAACCGGCAGACCGAGAAGGACCGCATCGCCTCGGAGCACGACTACGAGGTCAACCTCAAGGCCGAACTCGAAATCATGCTGCTGCATGAAAAGATCGACCTGCTGCGCGACAAGCAGTGGGAAGAGCTGATCGAGATCCAGCGTGAACAGCTGCGGCAGTTGTCGTTGCTGACCGGCAAGCCTGCTGCGCCGCCCTGAGCGGCGGGCGCAGGGTTGAAGCGTTGGTCGCTTTGGTAGTTGGTAAAGCTGGTAAATTTTTCTACTGGCGGCTGCGGCCTACAAGCGGTTCGGTGTTGCCCGCTTAAGCTCGACCACACAACTCATCCATCGAAAGACACCGTATGACGCGCATCGCAGCCTCCTTCAAGAACAGCCTTCGCCCCCTGGCGGTTGCCAGCGTCACCGCCATGCTGGTGTTGAGCCTCAGCGCCTGCTCGGGGCTGTCGCGCCGCGACAAGAACCTGATCGTCGGTGCCGGTGTGGGTGCCGTGGCGGGTGCGGCGTTGGTCGGCGGTGCGGTGGCCACGGTGGGCGGCGCTGCCGTCGGCGCGGTGGTCGGCAACGAAATCGGCAAGAAGTAGATTCAGTAGATTCGGCTGACAGCTCAGTCGGCGCGCGCGTCCCACCACAGGGCGGCGCACAACGCGACGCCGATCAGGTACAGCAGCCAGGTCGCGTCCACCGCGTAGGGGTACAGCATCAGCGCCACGCTGAGCCACATGCCGCGTTTGCGCTGCATTTTGCGTGCATGCCGGAACGTGGCAAGGCCGATCAGGCCGAACACGATCGATCCAAAAAGATAACCCGGCCCGGGAAGGGTGAGGCCGAGGGAAGTCAGGGTAGAGGCAGCGTCCATGGCGCCGAGTCGACCACAGCCGGGGCGCCGGCCAAAGCCCCGCAAGTTTTCTTTACCTCGTATTGACAACAAAAACCGCGCACGGGCGGCGCGGCGCTTGAACAAACGCGCACTGGCGGCATCTGAGTGGGGTGACATTCAACACCCAAGACAGCCAAGAGGTTTCCAGATGAACAGTGCGGAACGCGAACAGCTCAGCAAATTTCTCCAGCAGCTCACCGACGCGCAGGCCGGGCCGAAAGATGTCGAGGCCCAAAGCCTGATAACCCGCGCCGTGGCGCAGCAGCCCGATGCGGCTTATCTGCTGGTGCAGCGCGCGCTGCTGCAGGACGGCGCTCTGAAGCTCGCGCAAGAGCAGATCGCCACCTTGCAGGAAGAGTTGACTCGTTTGAAACAGGGCGGCACACCAGCCCAGGCGGCGGGTGGCTTCCTGGATGCGAACGCCTGGGGCCGTGCGCCGGCGGCGCCTTCCCTGCCTTCCGCGCCCGCGGTGCAGCCCGGCATGATCGCTTCACAGGTGGGCGCGCAACCAGCGCCGGCCTATTACCCGCCGAGCGCACAGGCGCCCCTGCAGGCCGCACCCGCGCCTTCGGGTTTTCAGGCGCCGAGTTTCCTGACCAGCATGGCCACTACGGCCGCTGGCGTGGCTGCGGGCGCATTCCTGTTCCAGGGGCTCGGCCATTTGATGGGTGGGCACCAGAACAACGCGGCATCCGCGTTCGGCAACAACGGCGCTTCAAATTTCGGCGACACGTCGGGGTTCGGCAACAACAGCGCGTCGACGTTTGGCCTGGGCGAGCCGCACGCCGCCAGCAACTTCGGTAATTTCAACAATGCCGGCAGCCAGCCGACCGAGGTCATCAACAATTATTTCGATGCCCCCGCGCCCGACAAGCTGGGCGGCGCGAGCGATAGTTTCCTCGGCACCGAGGCCAGCAGCAATGTCGACGAATTCGACAGCGCCGGGTTGGATGTCGACCCTTCCGACGACTGGACGTGAGCCTGGCGCGCACGGGTGTGGTCACGGGGGTGTGAGGGCGACGGCCGCTTCAACGCCTGTGCCATAGTGCGCTGATGCTCGCGCGCGTTCAA
>JAQGMQ010000921.1 GCA_028292305.1 Rhodoferax sp. | reverse complement strand
AAAAAGGACCCCCTATCGGCATCAAAAAGGCCCCCCCTTTCAGTGCGGATCGACTCTCGGTGTCGTCTGGCCGTGTCCATGAATATTGGCCCACCGGTGCTTGCGAATTCAGGCCAACTGCCGCTTCTGACCGTCCTGGCCGGGCTTGCGGCCCGGCCAGGTCAGCGTCACGGTTCCGTTGTCCTGCTCGTTCTCTGGCGGGCCTGCGCTGCGCCGTGGTGCGGCGGAACCGACAGCCGTCCGCGCCCGTGGTGATGATGTGCGCCCGGTCGATCAAACAGCAGTGCTGCCCGAAGGAGCCAGCGCGCAAGCTGCCGCGATCCATCCATGGAGGAGCCCGCGACATGGCCCGCTGCCTCTCCGAGGAGGATGAGTGGCTCGCCTCGCGCCGCGAACGCAAGAAGGTCGAGATGCTCTTCGCCCACCTCAAGCGCATCATGCACCTCGACCGTCTCCGACTACGCGGCCGCTGCGGCGCCCGCGACGAGTTACACCACGCAGCCGCCGCCCAGAACCTCCGCAAGCTCGCCGAGCTGATCCCGACACCCAACTTGGCCATGGCCTGAGGCCCAGCCCATTCGCGCGCCCCGGCGCCGCGGCAACGTCCGATCCGTCAAACGCCGACTTTTTCAACAGCATCGGCCGAGAGCGGACTGTCCGGTTTCCGGCTAGGCATCTGGAAAAGCGGCCATCGGGCGGCTCGCCAAGCTCGGCGGCTCTCAACCCAAAGCTGACTTTCGGAGCCAATCCCGAAAAATAGCTCTTCGTGTCACTTCGCCTTGAGGTAGATTGCCATGTGGTTGCTCCGGCATGACGCTTCCGGCAGCGCTCAAGAATGCCGAAGAAGGGCTTCCGGCTGGACAGGGCGGGAGGGTTGGCAATGAGTGGCGGCGGCGGCGGAACCTGGCAACGCGGAGAGGCTTCCAGCGCGAGCGGTGCACACAGGCTTGCAGACGATGCGAGGGAGGAAATCGCCCGGCTGCGCGCTCAGGCAGAGCGGCTCATAAGCGAGCGCGTAACACCAGCGCTGGGACAGGCCTCCGATAGCATACGGCACCAAGCCGATCGTTCCCGCGAAACCATCGACTCCCTGGCCGACACTGTGCGCGAGCAGCCGCTACTGGCGATCGCCATTGCTGCGGTGAGTGGGTACGTGGTCGGTCGGTTGCTGGGCGGCGCCTCGTACGTCTCTAGACGCATACGCGATTAGGCTCCCGACGAATCGAGCAACCAGCGGCTTCAACTCCGCTGAGACAGCATGTTCCGCGAGACGTTGGATTTACTATCACAGGTGTCAAATAAAAAATTTTTGGACAGAAAATATATGGCTGTTCACTTGGAGATGACGCTTGCGGAAGGGAGGACGTGATGGACAGTCCAGATAGTATTTCTCCTACTCCGGCCAGCCCAGATCAGCATATTCAGCGCGCGGAAATAGCTGTTGGACCACTGACCGATATTGAACGGGCTTTTCTTCAGGAGTTGAGCGGACATTCCCCACCCTTTCCCGACGAACATCTCCGCCCCGTGCGGAGTGTTGTCCTAGGCTGGGCGCTTACCGAGAGCGGATTTCACGAATCCCCCAAGATAAGGTCAATGCGGATTCGAAATATATCGATTTCTGATTCCGTTGACCTTCAAGATGCTTGCGTACCGACTCCAGTAGAGTTTGTTAAATGCTCATTCAAGGGTAAGATCGAAATCAGCAACCTTTCTATACCGCGGTTGGAGTTTATAGGCGGTGAGGCGAAAGACATTTCGGCTACCCGCATCAAAGTCAGTTCGGTATTGTCCTTTGGCGGCGGATTCATATGCAGAGGCTCCATAACTCTAAAAGATGCAGATATTGGCATGCTTTCGGTCGGGCGTGCTCAACTTCACGGACGTGACGGTCAAGACCCTGCAGCAGACCGGCGTATTGCCCTGAACGCGGACGGCATACAAGCAGGCAGAATTAGTCTTGTTGGAGAAGAAAATGGCCATCTTGAAATTACCGGAGAGGTTAGCTTTTTCGGATGTACCGTAGCGAGCCACTTCGAATGCACCAGATCGCACCTGCGGAATCCAGGAAAACTTGCTCTAGGCTTGGGCGGGGCAAAAATAGGAGGAAGAGCTTCCATTCGAGGTGTTGGCCTCACACCGACTGCATGTGGTCCCTGCATTATCGAAGGCCAAACTATTTTGCACGGAGCAATGATTGCAAGCGATCTTGATTGCTCCGGCGGCATCTTTAAGAATCCGGACGGAATGGCTCTGGGTCTCGACGGAGCCAAGATTCAAGGACGTGTATTTCTGAGAAACGGATTCACTGCCGACGGAAGCGTTACGCTCCGCGCCGCTGAGATAGGACCAGAACTCGACTGCAATGACGGGACCTTCTACAGCCGGAATAAAAATGAGGCAAATAATGGCGCATTGGTGCTTGCGCGCACAAACGTAAAAGGTACCGTACGATTGTGTGGCGGATTCAACGCTATCGGAGGCGTTATCGCACCAGGGATGCGGATAGGCGGTGATCTCGACTGCTCCGGCGGAGCGAAGTTCCAGCACAGCGGTGACGCACTTCTATTGAACGGAAGCGAAATCGGTGGCCGCTTGCTCTGCAGCAGAGATGTGGCAGCTAAGAAAGACTTTCTGGTCGTCGGCTGTCTACGAATGACGGCCACACACATCAAAGGCTCTATCGAACTGATTGGTGCCAACCTGTCCAACGATACTGGCCCAACCATTTCGGCCAGAGGTTTGACAGGTGGACGGTCAGCGCACCTAAGGTCGATCAAAGCCAACGGCCCACTTGAACTGGCAGAGATCGACATAGCGGGCGACCTCGATTTAAGCGATGCCATGTTAAGCGGGCGGGGATCGATCAATATCGCGTCCGCAACTGCCTTGGATCTCCGACGCGCGCGGATAAAGGGCGACTTGCTTCTCAAGGCTAGAGAGGTCGCTGGGGCGGCATATCTAGATTCCGCTGTCATCGGCGGGACGTTAGACACCATGGAGGCCAAATTTAAGGGTTTACTTTCGTTAGAGCGGGCCCGGTCCACCACGCTTGCAGATTCGGGCGAGAGTTGGCCTGCAACGGGCAGACTCGCCCTTTCGGGCTTCGTCTACGAAGCTTTTGGTGGTGCGGAATTAACTCCAAAAGGCGCGGCGCAAAGACTCGACTGGATTGCACGCCAAAAAGAACATGGAGGAGCGAGCCAGGTTTATGAGCAACTGATTTCTGTGTTACGCCGCCTGGGACATGAACGCGACGCACAAGTCATAGCCATCGCAAAACAGCGGGCACTTCGCGACACAGGCCTAAGAAAAGGATTTCCGCCTTACCTCTGGAGCTTTTTTCTAGATGTCACTGTTGGCTACGGCTACAAGCAGTCCAGACCAGTCTATTTTCTTATGGCTTTGCTCATCATCGGTTCTGCAGTTTTCGGCATCGCACAAAAGCGTGGGCTAATAAGCCCGGTCGGTGAACGATCTCGAACGGCAGCAACACTCAACGTCTGGCGCCCGCCGCCGTTCGCTCCGCTTATGTATTCGGCAGAACTTCTAATTCCCGCGTTGGATCTTGGGCAGAAAACAGAATGGATCATGCACGGCGGGCCCGGCGCTCGGATTTATTGGATATACCGCTGGATTCACACTCTGCTTGGTTGGTCGGCGGCAATCCTGCTTGCGTTATCTCCAACCAAACTGCTTCGCAAAGATTAGAAGAGACTTTGAGAACTACCGGCTTCAGCCCATACGCGGCCTTCGGCTGTCGCCGGGGCCGGTTCCGCTCAGCCAGGTATAATGCGATCCTGAGCTTCCATAGGCTCGGCTTCCACACGCCTCGACCCTCCCGCGTTGCTCGATCTTTCCGTCGGTCCGAGATCAGTTCACCGTCCAACCCGGTCAGCCAGGGCTGGGACGCTTCGTCCGCTTGCAGGAAGTCGGGCGCGCCCAGCCGATGATCGAAAAGGGCGCGAAGCGGCCGGTGCTGCCCCCGAGGAGCAAATTGCACCTTCTCCGCCAGGACCGGCCTCGCGCGGGCATCCGCGTCGGTCCGGGAACAGTCGTGAGCGGCGGCCTCTGACTGGTTCTCCTTGGCCCGTTGCATTCCGGCCGCGACCTCGGCCGATGTCGCCGTGCGGCCCAGGGTCTCCAGGGCACCCATGACTGCGGCCGCCAATCCGCCGTGGTTGACGATGCGCCCCCACTTGCCGTCGTCGCCCGCGGGCGGGGGCCGCGAACGCTGGCGCCCCTCTGGCGCGCGCAATCCATCTTCAGCTGAGACGCAACTCTGAAGGCTGACTGTG
>JAQGMQ010000934.1 GCA_028292305.1 Rhodoferax sp. | reverse complement strand
ATATTGATAACGATGGCTATTTAGATATGTACTTTGGAACAGGCAACCCAAATCTTAAATCACTTATACCTAATAAATTATTTAAGAATATTAATGGTAAGAAATTTGTTGATGTTACCACATCAGCACGCATAGGTACATTACAAAAAGGTCACGCTATAGCTTTTGCCGATTTCAGGAACATAGGCAAACAGGATATCTTTTCAAAAACGGGCGGTGCTTTTAGTGGTGATGCTTATACAAGTTCATTATATGTAAATCCGGGGCAAAACAATAACAACTGGATAAGTTTGAAGTTGGAAGGCATAAAATCAAACAAACAAGCGATAGGTAGCCATATCAAATTAACCTTTACCGAGAACGGAGTTAAGCGTAGTGTTTATAAAGATCTAAACTCTGGTGGTAGTTTTGGTTCATCGCCATTAAGGCAGGAGATTGGAATTGGCCAGGCTACATCCATTGATGAAATAGAGATACAATGGGCAGGCACTAATAAAGTACAGTTATTTAAAAACGTTGCACCTAATCAGTTCCTGCATATTACTGAGGGCAATAAAAAACCGGAAGTTATTAAATTGGCAAAGATAAGCTACAAAGCAAAACCAGGCATTGCGGTTTGTAAGCCAATGGAAACCATGGCTGCAAACTAAAGAAAAGTATTTAATAAAGTAAGCCCCTTACTTTAAAGGAACTTACCTTATTTTATCAAGCTAAGCAGCATATAAACATTCTCTTGCTGTCGTATTTTTAAGCGACTTCCTTTATGAAACCTAAAGAAAGGCTTAGCCGGGTTTTTCGTGCCCGGGTTTCCACTGTCGCTTTTATTGTCCTTACGATATTTTGCCAGGTTAATAAGCAATACGCTTAACAGAATAATTACCAAACCACCTATCTGTAAGCCGGAGATATGCTCTTGTGCAAACAGCACACCCAGCAACACGGCAATAACCGGGTTAACATACGCATGTGTGCTTACCTGCGTAGCAGGCCTAACCTGTAACAACCATACATAAGCTGTAAATGCAGCTATCGACCCAAATAACATTAAGTAGATAATAGCTGCCCATGATTGCGCAGGCACTTTGGTAATATCAAATCCTTTAAATTCATTATGGATAATGCCAGCTGGTAAAAACGCAAGGCCAGCAATGATCATTTGCCAGGCAGTATTAAGGCGGGCCGGGCCACTGCTGGCATTATGCTTTGAATACAATGATCCGGCCGACCATAGCGCAGGGCCGAATACTAAAAGCACTACTCCCCAAAACTTAGCCGGGCTATAAGTTTCATGCAGGGTTTTGCTCACCTGTTCGCCAAAAAGCAATATTACACCGGCAAAACCTATTATCAAGCCAATAATGGTGGCCTTGCTTTTAAGGTTTACACTCCAGTTGCTTTTATCTAATACAACAAACCATATTGGGCCTGATGATACCATTATAGCCACCATGGCACTTGGCAGCACCTGTTCTACCCATATCACTATCCCTGTAGCGCATGTTAGCATAAGCAAACCACTCACGCCCGAATTTATGATGTCTTTCTTTACAAATATCTTATCGCCTTTCAACGCACACCAACCCAGCATTAACAAACCGGCAATAGTATACCGAAAAGCACCCATCAACATGGGCGGGAAGCCATGTATAGCCATCTGGATAAAAAAATAAGTTGATCCCCATACAACGTAAACCGTAGCAAATGCTATGAGTACTAATAATACAGGTGCTTTTTGTAGTTCAATGCTTTTCATATTGTTGTAATTAGCAGTAAAAAATCTATGCTCAATTTAAATCAGATTGCATATTCTTTATTTACTGATGTAAAACTATGAATATGTTGGCCTATCTTTATGGGCCAGAAATAACAAACAAAGTAGTCCAGCATGCAATTTACTACCGCACTATTAACTATTGATAAGAATCACCAGGTTCCTGTATATCTGCAGATAGCAAATAGCCTTATCGGGTACATTCAACAAGGCAGATTAAAACCAACAACTCCCTTACCCAGCAGCCGCATAATGGCATCCGCGTTAAATGTACACCGTAATACGGTAGTAGCCGCTTATGATGAATTGTATGCGCAAAGCTGGGTTGATGTTGTCCCCAGAAAAGGAATATTTGTAGCCGCTAACCTACCCGATGTATCATCAAGACCAATAAGTAAAGATGTAAAGCCTAATGCCTATCCTTCAAAAACTTTTTTTGAGGTTGATGACAACAAGGTATCATACATTAGTATGTACAAAGAAAAGGCAGGGCATAACCTTACTTTCAATACCGGCATGCCAGATACACGGCTTGCTCCGGTTGAGCTGATGGTGCGAGAATACCGCCGTTTTGCAGGTTACCATTTTACACAAAAATACTTAATGTACGGCCCCGAACAAGGCTCACTAAATTTGCGTACTGAACTTTCCCGTTTCCTGGGCGAAACACGAGGACTGCAGGTTACTGCCCAGGAAATTATAATAACCAAAGGAGCACAAATGGCTATTTACTTAACCGCACAAATACTCCTGTCAAAAAATGATGTAGTAATAGCGGCAGACCCTGGTTACTCTGGCGCAAATGAAGTTTTTTTACAAGCAGGCGCACAGTTGGAATTGGTACCGGTTGATGAACATGGTATGGATATTAACGCGGTAGAGGCCATCTGCAAAAAGAAAAAAGTAAAGCTGTTATATGTAATACCGCATCACCATATGCCCACTACAGTAACCCTAAGTTCTGAAAGGCGTATGCAATTACTGGAATTGGCACGTAAATATCGTTTTGCTATACTCGAAGATGATTACGATTATGATTTCCATTACAGCTGTACTCCTATTTTACCACTGGCCAGTGCTGATTATTATGGCTGTGTTATCTATGTTGGTTCGTTTGGTAAAACCATAGCGCCGGGTATCCGCATTGGCTTTATGGTTGCACCCAAAAACTTAATTACGCAGGCAACAAGGTTACGCAGATTAATAGACAGGCAAGGTGAGCAGTTGTTGGAAGAAGCCCTAGCCAACCTTTTAAAGAATGGGGACATTGGTCGCCATCTTAAAAAAGCAAATAAGATATACCACGAAAGGCGCGATGTGCTTTGCAAATTATTGCAGGATAAGCTGAGCGACCGTGTAAGTTTCAAAATACCGGATGGTGGCTTTGCTATATGGATAAAATACTTAAATGGCATTAACTCAACCCAGGTGGCCGAAGTGGCTGCAACCATGGGCCTTACCATAACAGATGGTGCCGACTATTATTTTGACAATACCTACCAACACCCCTACATACGCCTTGGGTTTGCATCTTTAAATATTAACGAGTTGGAACAGGCGATTGATATTTTGGCCCATGCAATAAAGAAATTGTCCTAACGCGGCTATGGTTAATACTTTTATTATTACAAGTGTGATGCAAAATAGGTTCTGGACTTAGTTCTTCTTGCCATTTTCAACCCGTTTAACCTCTTCCCGGCGGTCTTTACTAAAGTCGAAATTGACAAACTCTTTTGTTTGAGGAAGATCTATAGTAAAGCTATCCATCTGGTCAACTTCAATGGTAATATTCTCTGCCAAGAGATCAATAATATGCCCTCCCTTCTGTTTATCATCAGACAGAAAATGAAAATGATAACCGGTGATGTTTGGTCCATCCATAAACGCGGGAATGCGATACCCTACAAGCGTGCCGCTGATATTATCAAAAGTAAAAAACTTTTGCAGGGGCAGCATATCTGCAAGCGGGCTGTACGGTTTTTTTGTAACAGGAGGGAACGCCCGGGTTTTTATAGTCTTAAATGATCCTTTTATACGGATAGCATATATACCATTCTGGTTAGGCATCACGCTATCCAAATAAGCATAAAGCTTATCCTTAGTCAACCGAGCTATGGTTTTAAAGGCTTTATCAGCATGAAAAAAGTTTACTACCGAAAATGGTGTAAGCTCAGTATCTTTTACCTCGAAGGTTTTGCCGGTGTGCTGTGTTTGGTATATCTTTCCATCTAAAACAAGTAACTCGCCATCTAGCTTATCGGGCGCGCCCAAACCAAAATCGCCGTGCTGTTTTAATTTACTGTAGGGATAAAAAGCGTCATATAATCCTCCTATAAATGCGCCGGCATGGCCAACAGTAAAAAGAGTGTTTTGTTGAGGTAGTTCCTTTTGCGCATAAGTACTTAAACTACAAAGGCATAGCGTTGCCAGCAAGCCATAATAAAATTTGTAAAGGGCCATTAGGTTAAATTTGCGTAAATATACATGAATGCCCCTGCAAATTGTGGTTTGATTATTAGCGTAACAACCTTGAACAATTTTAACGGCGATATCCGAATAAACAAGACTAATTTTTAAATGAAATAGTAAAAACAGCACCTTCATTTGGCTTGCTGTTTAATGATATGTGCCCACCTAAACTGGTAATGTGATTATAAACCAGATACAGCCCAATACCTTTACTATCTGGATGATCATTGAATTTCTGATTAAACCCAAAAAGTTTACC
The DNA here is from genome assembly GCA_028292305.1 of Rhodoferax sp. Lineage (GTDB taxonomy): Bacteria > Pseudomonadota > Gammaproteobacteria > Burkholderiales > Burkholderiaceae_C > Rhodoferax_B. The sequence goes on along the minus strand of JAQGMQ010000934.1, from coordinate 89 downwards.
TTTTACCTTATCCATATCAAAACCCACCCCATTATCTGTAAAAATCAATTGCCTAATTCCTTTTTCCTTAGTAGAACGTATACTAATAA
>JAQGMQ010000784.1 GCA_028292305.1 Rhodoferax sp. | reverse complement strand
CGTCTTGCCAACCGTCACTTCCTTGATCAATTCGATGAAGCGCCTGGTTTCGCTCTTGCTCATTCCGGCCGTGGGTTCGTCCAGCAGGATGACGCCGGCGCCGCCGGCGATGGTGATGCCGATCTCCAGCGCGCGCTGCTCGGCGTAGGTGAGGTTGACGGCGAGCACGTCGCGCTTGTGGTGCAGGCGGATCATCTGCAGCAACTGCTCGGCGCGCTCGTTGGCGTCGCGCAGGCTGGCCAGCAAGCGCACGAAGCTGTACTTGTAGCCCAGGCTCCACAGCACGCCGCAGCGCAGGTTCTCGAACACGCTGAGCTTGGGGAAAATGTTCGTGATCTGGAAGCTGCGCGACAGCCCCATGCGGTTGATCTCGAACGGCTTTTTGCCGTCGATGCGGGTGCCGGCCAGCCGCACTTCGCCGCTGGTGGGCGCAAAGCGGCCGCTGATCAGATTGAACAGGGTCGACTTGCCCGCGCCGTTCGGTCCGATGATGGCAATGCGTTCCCCGGCCGCGACAGAGAGATCGATGCCGCGGATGATCTCGGTCTTGCCGAAGCTTTTGCGCAAGGCACGGAGTTCGAGCGCCGGCACTTTGGTCGCGGTTGTGATTGTCGACGTCATGCCGAGCCCTCCCGGCGCTGGATCTCGGCGGCGATCACCCCCTGGATGCCGCCCCACACCTGGGCAAAACGGCGGCAGGCGATGCCGAACAGTGCGGTGCCCACCGCCACCAGCAGGCCCACCGCCAGCCAGCCCTGCGCGCCCTGGGTGCTGAGCGTCACGCCCATGAAACGCAGCTCGGGGCTCAGCGCCGCATTCAGTTGCAGGTGGTAGACCATTTCGATCAGCGCGGCGACGCCGATGAAGGCGACGACGCCGGTCAGCAGCAGCCCCAGGTACGGCAGCCGCAGCTTCCTGAAGTGGCCGAAGGCGGCCACGCGCAGGTTCATCATCACCAGGCTGGCGATGCCGCCGGGCGCAAACATCACCATGAACAGAAACACCAGGCCCAGATACAACAACCAGGCCTGGGTGAATTCGCTCAGCAACACCGTGGCCAGCACCATCAGTACCGCGCCGATGATGGGGCCGAAGAAGAAGGTGGCACCGCCCAGAAAGGTGAACAACAGGTAGGCGCCCGAACGGTAGGCGCTGACCACTTCGGAGGTGACGATCTCGAAATTAAGCGCGGCCAGGCCGCCCGAGATGCCCGCGAAGAAGCCGGCGATCATGAAGGCCATGTAGCGCACCATCTGGGTGTCGTAGCCCACGAACTCGACCCGCTCGGGGTTGTCGCGCACGGCGTTGAGCATGCGGCCGAGCGGTGTGCGGGTGAACGCGAACATCAGGCCAGCCGAGACGAAGGTGTAGGCGGCGATCAGGTAGTACAGCTGGATCTGCGGCCCGAAGGTGATGCCGAAGGGTTTGGCGCCCGCCACCCGGTTGCCCGAGATGCCGCCTTCGCCGCCGAAGAATTCGGGGAACATCAACGACATGGCCCACACCAATTCGCCCATGCCCAGCGTGATCATGGCAAACGTGGTGCCCGACTTGCGGGTGGTGATCCAGCCCAGCAGCGCGGCAAAGAACAGCCCGCCCAGCCCACCGGCCAGCGGCACCAGGCTCACCGGGAACGGGATGTTGCCGGCGGTGGCCCAATTCAGCGTGTGCATGGCCAGGAACGAGCCCAGGCCCGAATACACCGCGTGGCCGAAGCCCAGCATGCCGCCCTGGCCGAACAGGATGTTGTAGCTCAGGCAGACGATGATGGCGATGCCCATCTGGCTCAGCAGCGTGTGCGAAAGGCTGCTGCGAAACACCAGCGGCGCCACGGCGAGCAGCAGCGCGAAGCCACTCCACAGCACGATGCGCGGCAGGTTCAACGGGGTGAAGTGGTAGTGGGTGCGTGACATCGCCCTAGCCCTCCCGCGTGCCGAGCAGGCCCTTGGGCCGGAAGATCAGGATCAGCACCAGGAACAGGTACGGCAGGATCGGCGCGACCTGGCTCAGCTTGAGCTTCCACAGCGCATAACCGAAGGTCTCGGGCGTGACGCTCAGGCCCAGCGTGCCGGCCGCGCTGAGCAGCGAGCTGTCGATGGCCACGGCGAAGGTCTGGATGCAGCCGATCAACAGCGACGCCAGAAAGGCGCCGGCCAGCGATCCCATGCCGCCGACCACCACCACCACGAAGATCACCGAGCCGACCGTGGCCGCCATGCCCGGCTCGGTGACGAAGGCGTTGCCGCCGATCACACCGGCCAGGCCCGCCAGCGCGGCGCCGCCACCGAACACCAGCATGAACACCCGTGGCACGTTGTGGCCCAGCGCCTCGGCCATGTCGGGATGCGTCAACGCGGCCTGGATCACCAGGCCGATGCGGGTGCGGGTGAGCAGCAGCCAGATGCCGATCAGCATCATCACCGCCACCAGCATCATGAAGCCGCGGTACACGGGGAACTGTGTGCCGTACAGCGTGAACAGCGGCCCCTGCAGCGACGGCGGGATCTGGTAGTTGACGGCGCTGCGGCCCCACACCAGCTGCACCAGTTCATGGATGATGTAGCTCAGCCCGAAGGTGATCAGCAGCTCGGGTACATGGCCGAACTTGTGGACCCGGCGCAGGCAGTATTTTTCGAAGCCAGCGCCGATCAGGCCCACCAGCAAAGGCGCCACCACCAGCGCCGGCCAGAAGCCCAGCCAGGCGGAGACGCTGTAGGCAATGTAGGCGCCCAGCATGTAGAACGAGGCATGCGCGAAATTGAGCACGCCCATCATGCTGAAGATCAGCGTGAGGCCCGAGCTGAGCATGAACAGCAGCAGGCCGTAGCTCACGCCGTTCAGAAGCGATATGGTGAAGATTTCCATCGGTCCGATGCTGGAATGGACGGTTGTGAAACCCGCGGTGCGGGAGGGAAATGGCTTGCACCGGGGTCAGGCGCGTTGAATCTATCAGGGGGTTGGCACGCAATGTCCGCCCTCACCCCAACCCTCTTCCGCGTGCGCCGAGGGTGTGCGGCGGTGACGCCTACGTGGGCCGCTTCATCTGGCAGGACGTTGGTGTCGATGCGACGTAAGGCTCATAGATCTTCACGGGCGCAAACGTGTGGCCGGTGGCTTCGGCTTCCATCGGGTTCTTGGCGTCGGTCTTCTGCCAGACCGACAGGTACAGCGTCTGCTGCAGCTGGTGGTCGGACTTGCGCATTTCGACGTCGCCGTTGAAGCTCTTGAACTTCAGGCCTTCGAGGGCCGCGGCCACTTTCACCGGGTCGCTGGATTTGGCCTTGGCCATGGCTTCGCTGAGCATGGCGTAGGTGTGGTACACGGCGCCGGTGTACATGTCTTCGTTGAATTTTTTCTTGAAGTCGGCCATGATGCCGCCGATCTCGCCGGGCATGTTGGTCGCGTTGTAGGCGATCTGGTAGACGCGGCCGGCCGCGTTGGCGCCGAGCGCCGTGGGCGAGCCGGTGACGCCGCCGTAGTAGGTGTAGAACTTGACGTTGTTCAGGCCCGCGTCGTTGGCGGCGCGGATCAGCAGCGCCAGGTCGGAGCCCCAGTTGCCGGTGACCACGGTGTCGGCGCCCGAGGCCTTGATCTTGGCGATGTAGGGCGCGAAGTCGCGCACCTGGGCCAGCGGGTGCAGGTCTTCGCCGACGATCTGGATGTCGGGGCGCTTGCGCGCCAGGTTTTCCTTGGCGTATTTGGTGACCTGGATGCCGTGGGCGTAGTTCTGGTTGATCAGGAACACCTTCTTGATGTCGGGCTGGTCCTTGATGAAGGTGGTCAGGGCTTCCATCTTCATCGAGGTGTCGGCGTCGACGCGGAAGTGCCAGTAGCTGCATTTGCTGTTGGTGAAGTCCGGGTCCATGGCCGCGTAGTTGACGAACAGCACCTCCTTGCCCGGGTTACGCTCGTTGTGTTTGGCGACACCGTCGATGATCGCCGCGGCCGCGCCCGAACCATCGCCCTGCACCACATAACGCACGCCCTGGTCGATCACCGACTTCAACGCGTTCAGGGTTTCCTGCGGACTGAGCTTGTTGTCGATGCCGATGACTTCGAAGTTCACCCCGGCCGGGTTCTTGCGGTTGAAATACTCGGCCAGGAACTGAAAGCTTTTCAGCTGGTTCTGCCCCACGCCGGCCATCAGGCCCGACAGCGGGTCGATCCAGGCGATCTTGACGACTTCGCCCTTCAGCGGACCGGCCGCATTGGCGGCTGCGACAGGCTTGGCGGCGGGCGCCGTCTGGGCCGATGCCACGCCGATGAGGGCGCAGGCGATGAGGGTGCCGACGGCGATGTGCTTGAGTCCGAATGCCATGCTTCTTGTCTCCAGGTTGTTCTGTCGTTGTTCAGCCGTTGCAGCGGTCGAGATTACGGTCTTTGCTTTCCCGGCCGATCAGGGAATGCCCTCAAACTATCGCGCAGGGGACTCGTTGCAGCATCCGCGCAGAGATCTGCCCACAATGTTTCAGGCCCAGCAAAGCGGTTTCAGACACCCGGCAGGCGGTAGCTTTTCAGCATCTCGCGCAACCGTGCCTTCAGCATCTTGCCGGTCGGCCCGATCGGGATCGCGTCGACGAAGACCACGTCGTCGGGCACCTGCCACTTGGCGGCCTTGCCTTCGTAGAACGCCAGCAGTTCGTCGCGGCTGACCTCCACGCCGGGCCGCTTCACCACCGCCAGGATCGGCCGCTCGTCCCACTTCGGGTGCTTCACGCCGATGCAGGCGGCCATGGCCACCGCTGGATGTGCCACGGCGATGTTCTCGATGTCGATGGAGCTGATCCATTCGCCGCCGGACTTGATCACGTCCTTGCTGCGGTCGGTGATCTGCATGTAGCCCTCGGCGTCGATGGTGGCCACGTCGCCGGTGGGAAACCAGCGCTGGCCGATCGCGTCTTCGACCAGGGGGTTGCCGCCCTCGCCCTTGAAATATTCGGCCACGATCCACGGGCCTTTCACATAGAGATCACCCGAGCTCTTGCCGTCGAAGGGCAGTTCCTGGCCGTCTTCGCCGACGATCTTCATGTCGACGCCGTAGATGGCGCGGCCCTGCTTCAGGCGGATCTTCATCTGCTCTTCCCTGGGCAGCGCCAGGTGCTTGTTTTTCAGCGTGCACAGGGTGCCGAGCGGCGACATCTCGGTCATGCC
>JAQGMQ010000958.1 GCA_028292305.1 Rhodoferax sp. | reverse complement strand
AAAAGCCTAATGAGGTTGGTTGAGCCCAACCCCCTTGTGCTAAAAGCAGCAAGCCAAAGCTAAGCAACATCCATGGCAGCAAATTACCCGCTATCATGTTTTTATAAGCAATTAAGGTTATTTTAATGGCCAACTTTAGCCGAAGAAATATTACTGCCAACCCCATAATAGGGCCAAGTTCTCCAATTAATCTTCCCCATTCCCCTTCAGATAGTAAGAAATAGCGGTTGCCACTCAATAGCATGCGTCCAACATTTGTTCCCATCCCTAATCCATAGCCAAAGAAGGGCTGTTGGGATGATACGGAAATTGCTTCTATCATTCCACCCAGGAAACGGTCTATAAAAACTCCGTTTAAACCCCCTTCAGCTTTATTTGCAGTTTCGAAACGACTTGTAAACGCTTGAGTTGCTGTTTGAAAATAATGAGTAAAACTTAAAAGGACCAAAACGCATACTGCTCCACCAATAATAAGCATCATTCGCCCTGCATGCCTTGGATTAATTGAAACTCCTAAGACAACAAAAAAGAGGGAGATAATTACCTGGAAAAACAATCCCCTACTGATAGAAAGTGGGATAGCCATTAAAAGTGCTACTGTAGCCCCGGCAAGAATATACCGGTTAACTGCTTTATAATTAAACCAGAAATAAAAAAGAAAACAAGCTACAAAATCAAAAAACAGTGTATTCCCATTTGTAAAAGAAAAGGTTCCGGGAGGGCGAAAAAAATCACCTGCGCCACCAAAACCTGCGCTGCCTTCGCCACCAAGTCCCTTGTTAACCCAGGCAGTTTGAGGGCTATAAAACTGAAGCATTATAAGGGCAGCCATAGGAATAGAAATTATTAAGGTTACTCTACCCATATTAATTACATCCTCTTTAGTAAATACCCGTCCAATTATAAATATTAAAGGAAAATGAAGCAGTAATATCCTTGCTCCATAAAGCGCTACCGCAAGATTACCATGCCCAAGAAAAAAGGCAGTGTAAATCCCAACAAGCCCTATAAGTGCCATGCCAGCTATATAATAATTCAAGGGAAAAAAGCCTCGTCTCCATGCAGTTGCTAAAATCCACAAAACCAACGGGTCGCGAATAATTAATAGTGGCCCTGCCAGCGATGGTATAAACCACTTACGTAATGCCCCTTCAAAAATCAATAAAAGGAAGTAAAGCCAAATACCCTTTTTTAGCAGTGAGCTGGCAGTATTAACATGTCTGACCATCTTTTTGCTGACCTCCCTATTTATCTCGAAAGTTGGAAAAACACTCGCATCCATTACTTTTACCTTTAATGTTAGGGGAGAAACTAGTTTTAAAATCAGTAAGTGCTGATACGAATACCTTTAACTAAACCATTAAAAGTTATGAGCATTACTTTTATATGTGATTTAATATAGCACATATGCAAACTGAAACACCATTAAAAAGTGTATACCATGTTATTGTTGTGCTAATAATGTTTTAATTAGTGTATGAGTGATATCTGAAATTCCGTGAGAAGGTATTTCATCCCGCTTCATTTCTAAACAATTTTCGATGCAACCCTTTTGTAATACAAATATCCCTTTGGGCGGGGTAGGTAATGTTATTTTTCGCGGTTTCCAGGGCTTTGCTACACAAATTACCGGAAGTTTATGCGCCAGCATTGCAGCTACCGTCCCGCTTTTATCAATCATTGCCAGCGCACCGGTAGATAATCCGATTGTGGCCTTATTAAGCACTTTTGAAATGCGTGCAAGCGGTTGCTCTCCTAAAATATCTACACAGATTCCGGCTGATTTCCAGACTGAAACCCAATGCTCTTGCTCTATTCCCGAGCGGCCAATAATGGTAAGTGAGACTTCAGGTTCTTTAGCTTTTTTATAAAGGATAACTTCATTTACAATTTGCTCTACAGGTGCTTGCGGATGTATTGTTCCAAAAACTACTATAGAAATATGTTTTATTTCATTTGCCTTTTTAACGCCTTTATTTTCAAAATTGGCAACTACCGGCACATTTGAAAATAAGGGCAAATGGTTTACTTTGAAACCTAATCTTGTTAATTGCGCAAAGTAAAGCATACTTTGTGTATGAATAATTTTTGGCTTTAATCTAAAAATTAACCGGCTAATTATCTTTTGCTGTAACCATCCCCAAAAAATATGCTTTATGGAGGCACCAACTGACATTCCTACCCATAATTCATGAAACATAATGTGCCAGCGCCTCCCTTTGCCGAGGCCTGCTAAAAAACCTATTAGCCCAACCGGAAATCCTTTAGAATGAAATGAAAAAATAGCAAACTGAAGACTTATCCATTCAGGATTAAACTTGTGTACCCATTCTTTTGCAATACTAAATCGCAGTTTGGTTGGCCAGGCAGCTGGAAGACGTAAAACGGGCAGGTCAATATTTTCAGAACGTTGAATGCCTTCTAACTTTGTATTTAACTTTGCATCATTTAGAGCTATTATGGCAACTTCATGCCCCTGAACGAGCATTTCTGCTGCCAGCCTGCGGGTATAATCACCAACACCATCATGTCCTGGTTGTAATGAGCCGCAGACAAACACAATTTTCATGAGTTATTATGAAACTGGTTAATTTTTACAGACATGATTAATAGATCTGACAAAATCAGCAGTAAGCTTTTTTCTGTCAAATTTTTCGCTTTCAATTTTTATTGACGAGTACTTAAGAGAAGCATCTATACGTTTTACCATACCTATTTTTACAATTTAAAAGCCAAACTTTGAGGGTGAATTACTCTTTGTACTTTATTTATTAGTCTCTGAGGCATGGTCCATTTATTATTCCAATTAAGTTTTAATGACTTCCATCGCTTAAGTTCGGCTTCTTTTGATGTTCTTGGCGCTTGGCGTATTAGAGATAATAATGTATTTGCATAATATTCCTTAATAACATCAGAGCTAAAATAATTTTGCCATGCCTCAAAAGCATTCTTACCCAAGTCGTTTGCTAAATACTCTTTATGCAGGAGAAAAGATGATAGTCCTGCTATTTCTTTCTCCGGATAGAACAAAGCAAAATTATTCCAATTTGGGCCTTGTGGTGGTACAAAATCATCCGCTATAATTACGGGACATTTCCCTAATGCCATGCTTTCATATATTCTAAAACTAACCGGAGCCCAGCCAGCAGGACAAAGAGAAAACTTTGCAGCACGAATCAGATTTACATAGCCGTACTTCTCATCATCATTATGATTAAGCCAGCTATCTGTTTTTTCAATACAGAATTCATTTTTTGATTGTAAAAACCTTACCATTTTTTGCCTCAAGCCATTAGATTTTGTATTACCCCTCCAGCTGGCTAAATACATTGGAGTAACTTTATCATTTTCTTTATTAAATACTAAGTCATTTGGAAACTGCATATAAGGTACCGACCTGTAATTTCTTGAGTGGAATCTGTATTTTGGAAGACTGGTATATAATCCTCTTAAAAGTCCTGTTGCACAATCATCTGTATTAATAGTAAAAACCTTTTCAGGATAAGCGGAGACCAACTTATCTGACTCTAAGTCTTTTATATATCTAAAGTTTTTAAATGAATTTTCTTCATTAATAATAATAGCATCCGCTTTTTCCGGATTAAATACCTCCTCAACATCCATTGTTGAAAGAAGTATGTCTTTGATAGAATGAAGTATTTTCCCCTCATTATCAGACAAACGAGACATGCTTATATCCACAAAAAAGAGCTTCATGCTAAAATTTTTGCAATTTTTTTAATGAGGATTTGAGGCTTAAGTAATTACTTTAAAGTAATTTTTAAGTGAGATCTCCAGGAATGTAATATCACGCTCAACGTCTTATACAAAAGAAGTATGTCTTTAATGCAATGAAGTATTGCATCACTATCAGATATACGGGACAAGTTTATATCCACAAAAAAGAGCTTCATGCGAAAATTTTCGCAATTTTTTTATTAATGAGCAGAGGCTTAAGTAATTTCTTTAAAATATTTTTAAATGTGAAATCTTGAGGAATGTAATATCTATAAGGTGTCTTCCATAAATAATGCCAGTATACTAATTTTAAAGGATGACGATTCCTATAGTGCCAAGGCTTAGAGCCACCAGTATAATGTATTATAGAATAATCTTTTTTGTATACTTTTTCCTCTAAAAACTCAAGATTCACTGTATTGAACTTATAATTTAATTCGCCCCAATAATTTTCAAAAGCTATATTTAAAACATCCTGATCGTGAAATTTTAATTTATCTTTATAATTTAAGGCAATAGAAATCAACTTCGTTGTAATATTTTCCGCTCTCCATTTTCTTAAATTAATAAGTAACACGCCCGAATTAAAATATCTATAACCGGATAGGCCAATACCTTGTAACCTATTTAAGCTTTGCCATCTTACTTCGCTTACTGCAAACAAATAAAACTCTTCGTGGTCTTTACCCTGAGCAAATTCCAATTGGAATAATGAATCTAAATATTCATTAACAACTATATCTGAATCTAAATAAAGAACTTTATCAATGTCATTCGGTAATATTTCCGGAAGAAAAAGCCGATAATATGCTGCCGGAGAGATATGACTGTCGACTCTAAACTTCTTTATGATGGAGTTATCAAAATTTAAACAAATTATTTTCTTGTTATATCTCGTCTGTAAAAAAGAAAATGTGTTTTCTAACAATCCCTTTTTATCAATATCAGTTATTAAAAATATTCTTTCAATATTTTTAAGGTTATTTTCGAGGAGAGAAGTTACAGCAACACAGAAATGTTGGATGTAATTTGCATCTAATGAAAACACTACATCTATTTTTCCCATTCACAAATCCTCTTATTTGTTATATGTATAAATAGAGACGATTTAAATTGTATAGCTTAAGAGATGAGTACGGCTTCTTGTAAATATGCGCGAGGATAAGAGGGACATTATTGTTCTTTACAAATTGGAAAGGCAGCTAAGTATATTGATGGTTAATATTTTA
>JAQGMQ010000718.1 GCA_028292305.1 Rhodoferax sp. | reverse complement strand
GTCGCGACCGGCGGCCTCGTCCAGCCGTTTCTCTTCCTCGATGTAGGGGATGAGGTGCGCCACGGCCGATTTCATCACGCGCGCCGACTTGACCACCTGCGGCAGGAACATCTTGCCCTGCCCGAACAGGTCTCCCACGATGTTCATGCCCGCCATCAGCGGGCCTTCGATCACGTGCAGCGGGCGGCCGCCCTTGGCCAGGATGGCCTGGTAGGCCTCTTCGGTGTCGGGCACGATGAAGTCGGTGATGCCGTTGACCATGGCGTGGGCCAAGCGCGCTTCGACCGTGACCGGCGCCTCGGGCGTGCCGCGCCAGTCGTTCTTCTTGCTCTCGTCCTTGGCGCCGCTCTTGGCGGTTTCGGCCACTTCGACCAGGCGTTCGCCGGCGTCGGGCCGGCGGTTCAGCACCACGTCCTCGACACGTTCGCGCAGCCCCGGCTCGAGCGCGTCGTAGACGCCGACCATGCCGGCGTTGACGATGCCCATGTCCATGCCGGCCTGGATCGCGTGGTACAAAAACACGGTGTGGATCGCCTCGCGCACCGGGTCGTTGCCGCGGAAGCTGAAGCTCACGTTCGACACCCCGCCCGACACCTTGGCGCCCGGCAGGTTTTGCTTGATCCAGCGCGTGGCGTTGATGAAGTCGACCGCGTAGTTGTTGTGTTCCTCGATGCCGGTGGCCACGGCAAAGATGTTCGGGTCGAAGATGATGTCTTCGGGCGGAAAGCCCACTTCGTCGACCAGCACGCGGTAGGCGCGCTCGCAGATCTCGATCTTGCGCTCGTAGGTGTCGGCCTGGCCCTTTTCGTCGAAGGCCATCACCACCGCGGCCGCGCCGTAGCGCCGCACCAGCGTGGCTTCGTGCTTGAACTTGTCGACGCCTTCCTTCATGGAGATCGAGTTGACGATGCCCTTGCCCTGGATGCAGCGCAGTCCGGCCTCGATGACTTCCCATTTCGAGCTGTCGACCATGATCGGCACGCGTGCGATGTCGGGCTCGGAGGCAATCAGGTTCAGGAAGCGCACCATGGCGGCCTTGCTGTCGAGCATGGCCTCGTCCATGTTGATGTCGATCACCTGGGCGCCGTTTTCCACCTGCTGCCGCGCCACCGACAAGGCCTGGTCGAACTCGCCGTTCAGGATCATGCGGGCAAAGGCCTTGGAGCCGGTGACGTTGGTGCGCTCGCCGATGTTGACGAACAGCGCACCTTCGCCGATGGAGACGGGCTCCAGGCCGGAAAGCTTCAACGGGGGGACGGTATTTTCTTCAGACATGCGGCTCACCTGGTGCGATCCATTTTCGACAAAGTTCAGGTGAGCGTCGTTGCGGTGGCCGAGCCCTCAACAGGCCTGGCGGCGCGGTCCCAAGCCTGACGGCGCCGGCAAGCGGGCCGCTGCAACGCTCCTTGGGAAGCGAGGGGCGATTTTACAGCGCCCTGTTCGGCGCCACCTTGCGGGGCATTAACTTCAGGTTACGCCTTCGCGCCCGGCGCATCCGATAATCGAAGGTTTTGCCATTGCCGACGCGGCCCTGCCGCCTCGGTTGCCCCAAGTTGCCCCAGGTTGCCATGTCCCATCCTCTCGTTCAAATCACCCCCGAAACCCACCACGTCGTGCTGCACCTGGCCTACGCCACGCCCGACAACGTGGCCGGCCAGGTCATCTACGACCGCGCCCGGTGCCTGCTGCACCGCGACGCCGAGAAGTGCCTGCGCCTGGCGGTGTCGAACGCGCACGCGGCCGGCTACCGGCTGAAGATCTTCGACGCCTTCCGCCCGCACGAGGCCCAGGTCAAGCTGTGGAACACCGCGCCCGACAAGGCCTACGTGGCCGACCCGGCGATCGGCTCCAACCACACCCGTGGCACGGCGGTCGACCTGACCCTGGTGGACGCCGAAGGCCGCGAGCTCGACATGGGCACCGGCTTCGACGACATGACCACCGCTTCGCACCATTTCAGTGAAGCCGTGGCGCCCGAGGCCCAGGCCAACCGCCTGCTGCTGATGAAGGTGATGGAAGACGCGGGCTTCGTGCACCTGCCCCATGAATGGTGGCATTACGCCCTGCCCGTCCATGACGCGGCCAATGAACCGTATCCCCTGATCGACAGCGCGCTGCTGGGCGATCTGAGCCCGATGCACGCCACCGCGGCCGCCCGATAGTTCGCGGGCTGGTCGAGGGTTAGCATGGTTCTTGCGTTGGCATCGGCTTGCTAAGCTGATCGCTCCACGTTGTCCATCCCGAGGAATCTTCCATGCGTTTCCCTGCCCCATCGTTCTCCCGCCGCGTGCTCGTCGCGGCCGTAGCCTCCACCCTGGTATTGGCTGCCGGCATGGCGCCCGCCTTCGCCGCCACGCCCAAGGACACCCTGGTCGTCGCCTTCGGTTTCGACGACATCATCACCATGGACCCGGCCGAGGCGTTCGAGCTGTCGGCTGGCGAGGTCATGGGCAACACCTATGACCGCCTGGTGCGGCTCGACCCGGCCGATTCCAGCAAGCTGGTCGGCGACGTGGCCAAGTCGTGGACCATCTCGCCCGACGGCAAGACCTACACCTTCGAGCTCAAGCCCGGGCTGAAGTTCGCCTCGGGCAACCCGCTCACCGCCGAAGACGTGGCCTATTCGCTGCAGCGCGCGGTCATGCTCGACAAGTCGCCCGCGTTCATCCTCACGCAGTTCGGCTTCAGCAAGGAAGCGGTCAAGGACAAGATCAAGGCCACCGGCCCGACCACGGTCACGCTGGAGACCGACAAGGCCTATGCGCCATCGTTCGTGCTCAACTGCCTGACCGCCAACGTAGCCGGCATCGTCGACAAGAAGCTCATCGCCACCCACGAGAAAGACGGCGACTGGGGCTACGCCTGGATGAAGACCGGCTACGCCGGCTCGGGCCCGCTGAAGCTGCGCGAGTGGCGTGCCAATGAGGTCATCGCGCTGGAGCGCAACGACAA
>JAQGMQ010000702.1 GCA_028292305.1 Rhodoferax sp. | reverse complement strand
CCGGGCCGAACGACCGCATCGTCTGGGCCAACGGCCCGTTCATCCAGATGTATGGCCTGGGCGACCGCGCCGCCGCCATCGGCAAACGTTTCGAAGACACGTACCGCACCGCATGGCAGGCGGTGGGCGGCGCTCAGCGTTCGCTGTTCGACCGGGGCTTGGCCACGCTGACCGAACACATGCGCTTCGCCGGTGCGCCGTTCGAGCTGCCGCTGCCCGGCGCGCGCTGGAGCCGCGTGGTGGAGCAGCGCAGCGCCGACGGCAAGGGCTTCTTCATGCACGTGGACATCACCGTGCTCAAACGACAGCAACAGGAATTGCTGCGCGCCGAACGCCGCGCGCGCGAAAGCGAACAGGTGCTGAAGGAAAAATCGGCGCTGCTCGAAGCCACGTTGGAACGCATGGAGCAGGGCGTGATGATGATCAGCGCCGACCGCATCGTGGAGGTCTGCAACCGGCGCGCCCGCGAGTTGCTGGACCTGCCGCAGGCGTTGACGGACAGCCGGCCTTCGGTGGACACGCTGGTGCAGCACCAGTTGGCGCAAGGCGAGTTCGACAACACACCGCCGGAGCTGGCGGCGCAGATCCGCGCCAGCGGCATCTTCGGCCAGGCCTACTGCTACGACCGCAAACGCCCCAACGGGCGCGTGGTCGAAGTCTCGAGCGTGCCGACCGAAAACGGCGGCGTGCTGCGCACCTACACCGACGTCACCGAACGCAAACGCGCCGAGGAACGCATCCGCCACATCGCGCGGCACGACGGGCTGACGTCGCTGGTGAACCGCGAGGTGTTTCTGGAATACCTGACGGCCGCGCTGCACGACCCGGTACGGCGCGCCGAAGGCTTTGCCGTGCACTTCATCGACATCGACCAGTTCAAGCCCATCAACGACCGCTGCGGCCATGCCATCGGCGACAAGGTGCTGACGCTGCTGGCCGAACGCATGCGCCACATTGCGCGCGACGTGGACGTGGTGGCGCGCATGGGCGGCGACGAGTTCGCGGTGCTGCAGTACCAGGTGGACCAGCACGAGGGCGCGCTGGGCCTGGCGACCCGGCTGCGCGACGGCGTGGCCAGCGTGATGGAGATCGAAGGCCACCGGCTGCGCGTGGGCGCGTCGGTGGGCATCGCGCTGTACCACGCGAGCAATGTGGAGGCCGAGCTGGCCGCATCGGCCGATGGCAGTGGGCCCGCGCAGACGGCCGACACCATGCTGCGCCACGCCGACACGGCGATGTACGCCGCCAAGGCCGAAGGCGGTGTGCGGGTGTTCGGCATGGACGGGCTGGACAGTGCCTGGGCGTCGAGCCTGTAAGCCAACGCCGCGCTATTGCAGCAGGCTTGGCAGCGCCAGGAAGTTGAGCACCAGGCCGTCGTAGTCATCGGGTGCTTCGAGGTGCTGCAGATGGCCCACACCGGGCAGTTCGACGTAGCTGCTGCCCGCGATGGCCTGGGCCATCTGGCGCATCACGGCGGGCGCGGTGGTGGTGTCGGCCTCGCCGCCGATCAACAGCGTGGGCACGTGGATCTCCGGCAGGCTGCTGCGCCGGTCGAAGCCGACCATGGCGTCGAGCGCACGCCGGTAGGTTGCCGGGTGCACCTGGGCCATCACGTGGACGGCCAGCGCGGCGCCTTCAGGCAGGGCGTTGGGCCCGGTGACCTGTGGCACCACGCGCTGGGCCAGCGCCGGCATGTCGAGACCGGCCTCGAGCGGCGCCAGGCATTCGGCCACGTAGTCGCGCTGCCAGCTGTGGCGCGCGGCGTCGGTCGCATCGGCCGGGCCGGCAACGGCGCAGGTGCCGCTGAGGATCAGCCGGCGCACCAGCTCCGGCCGCCGCGCCGCCACCTCGAGCGCCACCATGCCGCCCATGCCGTGGCCGAGCAGGATCACGCCGCCGCCGCCCTTGGTCTGCATCAGGCTCTCGATCAGCACGCTGCAGCTTTGCGCCAGGCCCTTGAAGGTGTAGGGGTCGATGGGCACGCTGTGGCCGTAACCCGGCATGTCCCAGGCGACGGCGCGGTAACCCGCCGCGGCAAAGCTTTCGACCTGCGGCGCAAAGGCGCGGTGGCCGCCGAGAATGTCGTGCAGCATGAGGATCGTGGGCCCGGCGCCGAGGGTGGTGAAGGTGGGAAGTAAAGTCATGGCATTGCGCGTGTGGCGTTCGGAACATTATGACCAGGCGGGCGCGCCGCGGCAGGTAGGACAAGGGGCAGGACAACGGGTGGCACGACAGGCGCGCAAGCGGGCAAGAAAGCAGGCAAGAATGCGGCGCCCGCGGACCTGGCGCGGGCCCGAAGACGAATGGGTTAAATTCCAGCCATGCCCTCTTCTTCGAAGCCGCCCAAGGCCAGCCCGCCGAGTTTCTCGGCCCAGGAATTCCGCAGCGCGCTTGGCATGTTCGCCACCGGGGTCACCATCGTCACCGCGCGCACCCCGGCCGGTGAGCTGGTGGGGCTGACGGCCAACTCGTTCAACTCGGTGTCGCTGAACCCGCCGCTGGTGTTGTGGAGCCTGGCCCAGGCGGCCGGCTCGATGCCGGCGCTGAGCAAGGGCTCGCACTACGCGATCAACATCCTCGCGGCCGACCAGAAGGCGCTGGCCGAGCGTTTCGCCACCAAAGGCGCCGACCGCTGGCGCGGTGTGCCCTTCACCGACGGCGTGGCCGGTGCGCCGCTGCTGGCCGGCGCGGCCGCCACCTTCGAGTGTTTCAACCGCAGTCGCTACGAAGAGGGCGACCATGTGATTTTCGTCGGCGAGGTGGAGCGCTGCCACCACGAGGCCGGCGCCTCCCCGCTGCTGTTCCACGGCGGGCAGTTCTACACCGAGCACCCGCTGTAGCTTCAGGCGGCGACGGCTTTCAGCCGCGCGGCAGCGAACGCTTCATACCAGCCCAGGCAGCCCGCATTGGCCATGGTGTCCGGGTTCAGCACCTTGGCCAGCGGCTGCCCGAGCAACAGTTTCTTGATCGGCAGCTCCTGCTTCTTGCCGGTGAGGGTGCGCGGGATTTCCGGCACGACCAGGATTTCGTCGGGCACGAAGCGCGGCGACAAGGCCATGCGGATTGCCGCGTGGATGCGGTTGCGCAAGCCGTCGTCGAGCGGCATGCCAGGCTGCAGCACGACGAACAGCGGCATGTAGCTCTCGCGGCCCAGGTTTTCGATGTCGACAACCATCGAATCGACGACTTCGGGCAGCGCCTCGACGGCCCGGTACAGCTCGCTCGTGCCCATGCGCAGTCCGTGGCGATTGAGCGTGGCGTCGGAGCGGCCGTAGATGGTGCAGCCGCCATCGGCGTCGATCTTCAGCCAGTCGCCGTGGCGCCACACCGGCCCGCTGCCGCCATGGCGACCGTGGCCTGGTGCGTAGCTGTCGAAGTAGCTGGCGAGGTAACGCGCATTGTCGCGGTCGCCCCAGAAATACAGTGGCATCGACGGCAGCGGCTGCGTGCAGACCAGCTCGCCGACCTCGCCGATCACCGGCTCGCCCTGCGCGTCGAAGGCCTCCACGGCGCAGCCCAGCAGGCGGCACTGCATGACGCCGGGCGTCTGCGGCAGTTCGCGGTTGCCGCCGATGAAAGCGCCGGCGAAGTCGGTGCCGCCCGAGATGTTGTCCCACCAGACGGGCGCTGCCACGCTCGGCACTGGCGTGCGCCCGCTGTCTTTCAAGGGGGCGCTCAAGGCTTCGAACTGCGCCGTGCCCCAGGCCTGCACCTCGGGGCTCAGAGGCGACCCGGTGCTGCCCAGCGCGCGCACCCGCGACAAGTCTCCACAGGTTGACAAGTCGAGCCCGGCCTTCATGCAGCCGGTGTAGAACGCCGCGCCAGCACCGAAGAAGCGCACGCCGGTGTCGGCTGCGAAGCGCCACAGCGTGGACCAGTCGGGCTGGCTCTTGCCGGTGGCCGGGTCGACGCGGCCACCCGCCGGGCTGCCGTCGAAGATGCAGGCGGTGGTGCCGTTCATGAGCGTGGCGACCTGGGCGTTCCACATCACCCAGCCGGTGGAGCTGTACCAGTGGAAGCGGTCGCCCCACGAGTTGGCGGCGTAGCTCGGGCCGGCGTCGTTGTGCAATGCGTTGAGCACCAGGCCGACCATGATGCTCCCGCCGTGGCCGTGCACGATGGGCTTGGGCAGGCCGGTGGTGCCGCTCGAATAGACGATCCACACCGGGTGGCTGTAGGGCAGCCAGCGCGGCGTGAAGGCGCGGACCTCGGCGTCGTCGCGCGCGGTGGTGGCCGCGAAGCTGGCGGCATCGACGAGCACGTCGTCCGGGTACAGCTGCTGGTGCACGATGACCTGGCGCAGCGAGGGCAGTGCCGCGCGCAACTCGGCCAGCACGCCACGGCGGTCGAGGGCGCGGCCGCCGTAGACCACGCCGTCGACCGTGATCAGGGCCGTGGGCTCGATCTGGCGGAAGCGGTCCAGCACCGCGGCCGTGCCCATGTCGGGGGCGCAGATGCTCCACACCGCGCCGAGGCTGGCCGTGGCCAGGAAGGCGATGATGGCTTCCGGAATATTGGGCAGGTAGGCGGCCACGCGGTCGCCTTCGCGCAGGCCCTGCGCCTGCAGCTGCAACGCCAACGCGGCCACCTGGCGACGCAGCGCGGCCCAGCCGATCTCGCGGCGCTGGCCGCTTTCGTTGAGGCTGACAATGGCCGGCATGCCGGCCGCTTCGGCGGCATCCACGTGCCGCCAGACCTGCTGCGCGTAGTTGCATTGCGCGCCGGGGAACCAGTCGGCACCGGGCATGACGTTGTGGGCCAGCACGGCGCTGTGCGGCGTGGGTGACTGCAGGTCGAAGTAGTCCCAGATGCTTTGCCAGAAGGCCGACAGGTCGCTCACCGACCATTGCCACAGGGCCTGGTAGTCATCGAAGGCGAGGCCGCGATTTTGCTGAAGCCAGCGCTGGTACAGGCGGATCTGGGGGACGTAGGCGGGCGCGGCGAGGGTCATGCGCATGAGCTTACGTGGGCCAAGCCGGCCCGCACAGCGGGAATGCCCGAAGGCCTTGCCGGGCCCGCCGTGGCTTAGCATCGCCGCATCATAAAAACGGAGACAGAGATGGCAATGTTCGACTGGAAGCAACAGGACGCGGCGGTGCTGCAGCGGGGTGGCGTGATCGGGCCGGACGAGCGCCTGCCCTGGCCGCAGACGGCTGTGATGGGCGTGCAGCATGTGATCGCGATGTTCGGCGCCACGGTGTTGGCGCCGATCCTCATGGGCTTCGACCCGAACGTGGCCATCTTGATGAGCGGCATCGGCACCTTGATCTTCTTCGTGGTGACCGGCGGCAAGGTGCCGAGTTACCTGGGCTCGAGCTTTGCCTTCATCGGCGTGGTGATTGCCGCCACGGCGTATGTAGGGCCGGGGCCGAATGCCAACATCGGCGTGGCGCTGGGCGGCATCATCGCCTGCGGTGGGGCTTACCTGCTGATCGGCGCGGTGGTGCAGGCCGTGGGAACGGGCTGGATCGAGCGCTGCATGCCGCCGGTGGTGACGGGCGCGGTGGTGGCCGTGATCGGGCTGAACCTGGCCGGCATTCCCATCAAGAACATGGCGGCCGGCAACTTCGATGCGTGGATGCAGGCGGTGACCTTCGTCTGCGTGGGCCTGGTGGCGGTGCTGGGCCGCGGCATGTTGCAGCGGCTGCTGATCCTGGCCGGCCTGGTGCTGGCGACGCTGGTCTATGCCGTGCTCACCAATGGCCTGGGCTGGGGCAAGCCCGTCGACCTGAGCGGCCTGGCCAACGCCGCATGGTTCGGTCTGCCACGGTTCACGGCGCCGGTGTTCAAGGCCGATGCGATGCTGCTGATGTTGCCGGTGGCCATCATTCTGGTGGCCGAAAACCTGGGACACATCAAGGCCGTGACGGCGATGACCGGCAAGAACCTGGACCGCTACATGGGCCGGGCCTTCATCGGCGACGGGCTGGCGACCATGGTGTCGGGCAGCGTGGGCGGCACGGGGGTGACCACCTATGCCGAGAACATCGGCGTGATGGCCGCCACCAAGATCTATTCGACCGCGATCTTTTTTACAGCGGGGCTGATCGCGGTGCTGCTCGGGTTTTCGCCGAAGTTCGGCGCGGTGATCCAGGCGATTCCGCTGCCGGTGATGGGGGGCGTGAGCATCGTGGTGTTTGGGCTGATTGCAGTGGCCGGTGCGAAGATCTGGGTCGACAACCGGGTCGACTTCTCGGACAACAAAAATTTGATCGTGGCCGCCGTCACGCTGATCCTGGGCACCGGTGACTTCACCCTGAAGTTCGGCGGCTTTGCGCTGGGCGGCATCGGCACCGCCACCTTTGGCGCGGTGCTGCTGTATGCGCTGCTGAACCGGCGCTGATCAGGGCGCGGCCGTGGGGGCCGGCTTCTTCGCGGGTTTGGCCGGCACCTCGGGTTCGCCAGCGCCGAACAGTTTGCCCAAGGTGGCGCCGATGCGTGCCCCGATGGCGGTGCCGATGCCGGGCAGCACGGCCGTGCCGACCACCGCACCAGCCACCGCGCCGCCGGGTACCGATACCTTCAACGCAGTCAGCGGCCCTTGCACGTGCAGCGGCACGCCGACCACGCCGTCCACCAAGTCCACGGCCGCGCGCGCGTCCACCTGCTGGCGGGCCAGCACGGCATCGCCCGAAGCGGTCAACGCCCCCGATTTGCCCTTGAGGCCGGTGAAGCGGGCGCCGATGCCGTCGGCGCTGTTCTGCGTGTCGATCACGCCGGTCAGCGTGTCGAGCCGGGTGGTGCCGGCGTGTTCCTTGCCGAGCGTACGCACGGCGCGGTCCAGGTCGAAACGAACCAGCGTGGCCGGCGCCATGTTGAAGGTGGTGTGGGTGTGCAGCGAACGCACGATCTCGCCGAGCTTCAGGCCTTGCGCGCTGAGCTGGGTCTGGCCCGAGGCCTGGCCCGAGACCGGCGAGCTGCGGTTGAAAGCCTTCAGCGCGCTGAGCACTTCGATGTTTTTCGGCGTGAGCTGGCCGCTGACGCGCACCAGGCCTTCGGCGTCGATCTCCAGCGCGACCTGGCCATCGGCGGTGCCGCCGCCGACCTGGATCTCGGTGCGCCATTCGTCGGCATCGCCCTTGCGCGTCAGGGTGAGCGAGGTGGCGGGTGTTGCTTCGGGGCGGCGCACTTGCAGGCTGCGCGGCCGCCAGCCGGCGTCGAAATCGGCCTCGCCTTCATAGACCACGGCACGGCCGGTGCGGGAGATCCACTTCAGATCGCGCACCTGCGCATGGGCCAGGGGCACGCCGTCCTTGCCCAGGTGGAATGACGCAGCCTTGCTGTTGCTGGCGCCCAGTCCACGCAGCGAGACCTGGGGCACGGTGGCGCCGTCCACGTCGAGCCGCTGAAGCTCGACCTCACCGCGCAGCAGGCTGGCCAGCCGCAGGGTGGCGCGGGCGCGGTCGACCAGGATCGGCTCGGGCTGGTCGGTGCGCACATCACGCACTTCGACGGCCAGGGTGGGCAACACCTGCCAGCGCAGCGCGCCGATGGTGACGGGCACGCCGAGTTGTTCGCTTGCCGCCTCGGAGGCGCGTTGGGCAAGCGCTTCATCCGACGGGATCAACCAGGCGGCCAGCAGGCCCAGGGCGGCGACCACAGCCAGCACCGTGGCGGCAAGCCGTGCCGGACGGCGCCAGCGCCGGCGTGTGGGCGCGAGTGGCGGGTCGTCCTGGGCGGGCGCGGCAAGGGGGTTCGCCGGGCGGATGAGTGGCACGTCGGTCATGCGGGGAGGGTACTCGCCCAGCGGCGGGCGCAGCGTAGGCGGCAGCCTCTAAGCGGGGACATCACGGCGAATGCAAGGCAGCAGGCGCCGAAACAAGGGCGGCGATTACCTATAGTCGGTAGCTTCTTCGATTCACCCTTGCAGGACCCGGCCATGCCCATCTGGAAACGCCCCATCACACTCGACATCCTGAATGCAGGCAGCCCGAACACCGCCATCTCGCACCTGGGCATCGAGATCACCGCCTTCGGCGACGACTTCATCTCTGGCCGTGTGCCGGTGGACCACCGCACGATACAGCCCTATGGCTTGCTGCACGGCGGCGTCTCGGTGTTGCTGGCGGAGACGCTGGGCTCGCTGGGCGCGTCGTTCGCGGCACCTGAGGGCCACCTTTCCGTGGGCCTGGACATCAACGCCAACCACCTGCGCGGGGTGACCTCGGGCTGGGTCACCGGCACGGCCCGCGCGGTGCACGTTGGCCGCACCACGCAGGTGTGGCAGATCGACATGGTGAACGACGCGGGCGCGTTGACCTGTGTGTCGCGCATCACCATGGCGATGCTGGCGCCGCGAGAATAGCGGCCGGAGTCTTTGGCTACAGATAGTTTTCCTATTTTGAAGTGACGAATCAGTTGTTTTAAAAATAAGCGGGCATCGACACAATCGGCTTCCGTCCACTCGGAACTCAGCCGACGCTTTGCCTGCCATGAACTTTCAACAACTCCGCTCCGTGCGCGAAGCCGTGCGCTGCAGCTTCAACCTGACTGAAGTGGCCAACACGCTGCACACCTCGCAACCCGGCGTGAGCCGGCAAATTCGCGAGCTTGAGGAAGAGCTGGGCATCGAGCTGTTCGTGCGCGCCGGCAAGCGGCTAACCGGGCTGACCGAGCCGGGCGGCCATGTGTTGCCGATCATCGAACGCATGCTGCTGGACAGCCACAACCTGAAAAAGGCGGGCGCGGAATTCGTGGCCCAGCAGACCGGCCTGTTGTCGATTGCTGCCACCCATTCGCAGGCACGTTACGCGCTGCCGGCAGCGGTGCAGGAGTTCCGGGAACACTTCCCGAACGTGAAGCTGCACCTGCACCAGGGCTCGCCCAAGCAGGTGGCCGAGATGCTGATGTCGGGCGAGGTGGACGTGGGCATCGCCACCGAGGCGCTGAGCGAATACGACGATCTGCTGTCGCTGCCCTGCTACCGCTGGACCCACGCGATCGTGGTGCCCGAAGGCCATCCGCTGCTGGACGGGCCGCTGACCCTGACCGCGCTGGCTGCCTACCCGCTGATCACCTATGGCGCCGGGTTCACGGGGCGCAGCCACATCGACGAGGCGTTTGCGCAGCAGCAGCTCACGCCGAACATCGTGCTGACCGCCATGGACGCCGATGTGATCAAGACCTATGTGGAGCTGGGCATGGGCGTGGGCATCGTCGCCTCGATCGCCTTCGAGGCCGAGCGCGACACGCGGCTGCGGGCGCTGGACGCAGGCGCGTTGTTCGGCATCAACCAGACCAAGCTGGCGGTGCGCAAGGGCAGCTACATCCGCGGCTACGTGTACGCGTTCATCGCGTCGTTTG
>JAQGMQ010000597.1 GCA_028292305.1 Rhodoferax sp. | reverse complement strand
CGCGATTCGCCGTAGTCCCTTCGGATGTCTTCGATGTCGATGGTGACGCCTTCGAACACAAGTTCCGCGTCTTTGAAATCAAGTCCACGTTCGTGCAGGGCCTTGTCGCGTTTGGCGGGATCATAGGTTGTTTTCATGGTTATTGTATCTACATCAACCTATCGTTGCAAGGCGGCGCCCATCGCCGCATTGCCGCATTGCCCATCGGGCCTCAAGTGCGCCTATCTGAAGTTCCGACTCGCCACTGGCAACGTCCCCAGCTTCCGCGACACATCGATGAGCCGCCGCGCCAGCAGGTGCCGCACTTCCCCTTCGCGTTGCCACACCCCATCCACCGCCATCAGCCTTGCCCCCAGCAGCACCTTGCGCTGGGCGTCGCGCAGGTCTTTCCAGACGATCACGTTGACGCAGCCGGTCTCGTCTTCGAGCGTGACGAACACGGTGCCGTTGGCGGTGGCGGGTTGCTGGCGGGTGGTGACCAGGCCGCAGGCGCGCACGTAGCGGCCGTTGGGCAGATGGGCCAGGCGCGCCGAGCTGAGGGCGCGGTGGCGGTCGAGCCAGGGGCGGATCAGCGCGACGGGATGGCGGCGCAGCGTGAGGCCCAGGGTGTCGTAGTCGTGCAGGATCTCTTCGCCTTCCTCGGCCTCGGGCAGCTCCAGAAAATCTTCATGCACCGGCGCGTCGGTGAGCAGTGGCGGCGTGCGGTGCAGGGCGCTGGCGTCCCACACCTGCTGGCGGCGGTGGCCCGAGAGGCTCATCAGCGCGTCGGCCGCGGCCAGGGCGTTGAGGTCGGCGCCGTCCAGGCGGGCGCGGCGGGCCAGGTCTTCGGTGTTGCTGAACAAGGCCTCCTGGCGCGCCGCGACCACGCGGGTGGCGCTGGCCTCCTGCAGGCCGCCGACCAGGCGCAGGCCCAGGCGCACGGCGGGCACGGTGGCCTCGGCTTCGGACAGCGGCTCGATGCTGCAGTCCCAGTCGCTGGCCATCACATCGACGGGGCGCACATGCACCTTGTGGCGGATGGCGTCCTGCACCAGTTGCGAGGGGCTGTAGAACCCCATGGGCTGCGAGTTCAACAGCGCGGCCAGGAAGAACGCCGGGTGGTGGCACTTGAGCCAGGCGCTGGCATAGACCAGCAGCGCGAAGCTGGCGGCATGGCTTTCGGGGAAGCCGTATTCGCCGAAGCCTTCGATCATCTTGAAGATGGAGTCGGCGAACTCGCGCTCGTAGCCGCGCTCCACCATGCCGTCGACGATGCGCTGGTAGAACTTCTCGATGCCACCCTTGCGCCGCCACGCGGCCATGGAGCGGCGCAGATCGTCGGCCTCGCCGCCGCTGAAGCCGGCCGCGATCATGGCGATCTGCATCACCTGTTCCTGGAAGATGGGCACGCCCAACGTGCGTTCGAGTGCGGGCCGCAGGTCGTCCTTGGCATAGACCACCGGTTCGAGCCCCTGACGGCGGCGCAGGTAGGGGTGGACCATGCCGCCCTGTATGGGCCCGGGCCGCACGATGGCGACCTCGACCACCAGGTCGTAGAACACACGGGGCTTGAGCCGCGGCAGCATGCTTTGTTGCGCGCGCGACTCGATCTGGAACACGCCCACGGTGTCGGCGCGGCAGATCATGTCGTAGGTTTTGTCGTCGTGCTCGGGAATGTCCTGGATGCAGAAGTCGACGCCTTCCCAGGCGCTCTTGAGCTGTAGCGTGCGCTGCAGCGCGCTCAGCATGCCGAGCGCCAGCACGTCCACCTTGAGCAGGCCGATGGCGTCGATGTCGTCCTTGTCCCATTCGATGGTGGTGCGGTTTTCCATGGCCGCCTGCACCACCGGCACGGTGCTGGTGATGGCCTCGCCCGACAGCACGAAGCCGCCGCTGTGCTGCGACAGGTGCCGCGGAAAACCGATCAGCTGGCGCGTCAAATCGAGCCACAGCTGCACGCGTTTGGAGGCCGGGTCCAGGCCCAGGTCACGCAGGCGTTCGCCCATCACCTCGGGTCCGTCCCACCACTGCTGGTGCTTGGCCAGCCGGTCGATGTCGTCCACCGGCATGCCCAGCGCCTTGCCCACGTCGCGCAGCGCGCTGCGCGGGCGGTAACAGGCCACGGCGGCCACCAGCGCGGCGCGGTGGCGGCCGTATTTTTCATACAGGTACTGGATCACTTCCTCCCGCCGCTGGTGCTCGAAGTCGACGTCGATGTCGGGCGGCTCGTTGCGTTCACGGCTGATGAAACGCTCGAACAGCGTTGAAGTCTGCGAGGGGTTGACCTCGGTGATGTGCAGGCAATAACACACGGCCGAATTGGCAGCCGAGCCGCGGCCCTGGCAGAGGATGTTTTTGCTGCGCGCAAAACGCACGATGTCGTAGACGGTGAGGAAGTAGCGCTCGTAGTTCAGCTCGCCGATCAGCGCGAGTTCGGTCTCGACCTGGGCCTGCACCTTGGCCGGCATGCCGCCGGGAAAGCGCAGGCCCGAGCCCTCGTAGGTGCAGCGGCGCAGGTAGCTGGCCGGGGTCTCGCCGGCGGGCACCACCTCGTGCGGGTATTCGTATTTCAGCTCGTCCAGGTTGAAGATGCACAGCGCGGCCACCTTCAGGGTTTCGGCCAGGCAATCGGGTGGATAGGTGTTGGCCAGCTGCATGCGCGCACGCAGATGCGCCTCGGCATTGGCGGCCAGCGCAAAGCCGCATTCGGTCAGCGGCTGGCCCAGGCGCACGGCGGTCAGCACGTCGTGCAGGCGCTTTCGTTTCCTCACATGCATCTGCACCTGGCCGGTGGCCACCAGCGGCACACCCGTCAGGCGGCTGGCTTCGCGCAGATGGTGCAGCCAGAGCTTGTCGTCCATGCGCTGCAGTTGCGTGACGGCCAGCCAGGCGTGGTCGAAGTGGCCCTGCAGCCAGAGCGCGGCGGCGTGGATGGATTCGAGCGAAGCCGTGTGTTCCAGGTCGCGCCGCGGCGACAGCAGGGCCACGCAGTCGCTGAGGTCATGGTTCCAGTCGGCCTGGTGCAGCGTGTAGGCGCCGCGCTGCTGGCCCTGGCGCGCCTTGGTGATGAGCTGGCACAGCTGGCCATAACCCTGGCGGTGGCGGGCCAGCAGAATCAGCCTGAACCAGCCCGCACCCGCGCCAGGGGCGAGCACCTTGAACTCGCTGCCGATCAGGAGCTTGAGCTTTTGTTTCTTGGCCTCGACATGGGCCCGCACCACGCCAGCCATGGAGCATTCGTCGGTGATCGCCAGCGCGGTGTAGCCCAGCGCCTTGGCGCGATCAACCAGCTCCTCGCCATGCGAGGCGCCGCGGTGGAAGCTGAAGTTGGTGATGCACTGCAGCTCGGCGTAGGCGGGCAGGGTGGGGCGGGCAGGTTTCGCCCCTTCCCCTTTCGGGGGAAGGTCGGGATGGGGGCGAGGCTGGTCATCCGACGTGCGCTGCTGGCCCCCACCCCGGCCCTCCCCCGGTGGGGGAGGGAGAGGGGACGGGCCATTGCATTGCACCTTCTCCCGCGTGCGGGAAAAGGTGGGGATGAGGGTTGTGAGGTCGTGCCTGATCGCGCTGGCGACGCCACGCTGGCCCTCACCCCAGCCCTCTCCCGCACGCGGGAGAGGGAGCAAGGCAGGGCTACTCGGTATTGCCCCTTCCCCTTTCGGGGGAAGGTCGGGATGGGGGCGAGGCTGGGCATCCGACGTGCGCTGCTGGCCACCACCCCGGCTCTCCCCCGGTGGGGGAGGGAGACAAGCGGATTCATCCATAGATGCCGTGCAGGTACCAGCCCTGGTCCAGACTTTCAGAGCAAGGCAATTCCCGGTACACCCACACCAGCCCGGCGTTGTCGCTTTGCGCCAGGAAGTAGTCGCGCGCCGTGCGGTCGGCGTCCTGTTGCGCGGTGCCGTCCCACCAGCCGGCTTCGATGCGTTCGGGGCCGGCCAGCATCTTGAGCGGACCCTGGAACAGGGGCGTGTCACCCTTCAGCGCCAAGGGCATCGGCTGGCGCAGCAGCCATGGGGGCTGGTGCATCAATGTGGCGGGGAAGGCGGGTGCCTTGGTCTTCCTCGCCGTGGCGCTATGGCCGGTGGCGGGGGTCCAGGTCTGCATGTGTTGTGGGCGGTGGTCGGCCAGGGCTTCGGGCCGCAGGACCTGGTGCGGGCCAAGCCGGGCCGAGAGGCGTTCGACCAGTTGCTGCAGCGACTCGCCGCGGGCTTGGTCTTCGGGCAGCAGGCTGGGTGTGGCGTCGGGCCGGGCCTCGACGCCGATGGCTTCCAGCGTGATGGCCACCACCGGCGCCGAAAGGGGTGTGCGCCCCAGGTTTTCAGCCAGAAGCCGCGCCAGGTGGCCGGTGTCGCGCGTGGCTTCGGCGGTGCGGATGGTGAGCGAACCCGCCGCCGCCTCGCTGCGGCGCTGCAGGTCGTGTTCCCAGTGCAGCACCACGCCGGTGACGCCGCTCTGGCGCGCCAGCAGCCAGGCCCGCAGCTGCAGCAGCAGGCGGTGCGCGCCGAACATCAAACCGGCCGCGACTTCGATGCGGCCCAGAAACTCGAGCCGCAGGCGAAACTGCTCCGGCAGCGTGATCCACGCGAAGGTGGAAGGCACCATGCCGTAGGCCTGGTCGAGCGCCTGCAGCAGCCCAGCCCCGAAGCGCCGTGAGATGCCGCCGCGCGGCAGCGCCCGCAGCGGGCCCAGCGTGGCGCAGCCCAGGCGCACCAGCGTGGGCGCCACCGGCCGGGCCGCGGCCAGGGTGAAGACGGGCAGGGCGTCGAGCGTGGCGCGCAGGTGCTGGGCCCGGCAGTTGAACAGCAGGACCTGCTGGCGCAAGGGCGGCGCCGCGGCCTGGTCGGGTGAAGGGCTTGCATCGGTTGTATCGGTTGTATCGGCTGCAGCAACTGCATCAACTGCAACCGGCACAGCGGTTTCTTCTGCCTCCGCCGCCTGCGCCGGCAACTGCGTGATGGCGTGCTGCAGCAGGGCCAGCGCTGCCAGCGCTGTGGGCGCCACGGCCATGGCCCGCACCGCGTGTTCGGCGGCTTCTTCATGCACGCGGGTGAGCAGCGCTCGCGGCCCGTCGAACAGGCGCACGCTGGCCGACACCTCCATCAGCACCGCGCCTTCTTCCACGCAGACCCGCGGGCTGAACTGCAGCGCCCACCAGCTCAGGGCCTGCAGGTCGGCCCGCGCCTGGTCCTGAAACCGGGCCTGCGCCTGCGCCTCCTTCTGCGCACCGGCGACCGGCGCTTCAGGCGGAAGCCAGGGTGGGGCGAGTGCGATCCACAACATCGGAAGAACCGTTGGAGGCGCTGGTGGCGCTGGTGGCGCCTGATGTGCTGGTGGTGTCGCCTGCCGACGCGGCCGGCAGCCTGGCCGTGGGCAGGGCCACGACGTTGGCGGTGGTGCGTGCGGGCGTGGGTGTTGGCACCGTCACC
>JAQGMQ010000593.1 GCA_028292305.1 Rhodoferax sp. | reverse complement strand
GGCCAAGAAATTCATCGCGCTGGCCACCAGCCCCGAGGTGCAGGCCGAAGGCATCGTGAAGCGCTTCAACTGGTACCCGGGCATCGACGCCAACGTGGTCAAGCCGGCGCTCGATCCGAAGGTCTGGAATTCATTGTTCGTTGACATCACCCCGGCCGACCTGGCCAAGAACGGCAAGCCGTTCCCGCTCGCCCCTTATTTCAAGGACCTGCGCGAGCAGTACGAAGCCCAAGTGCAAAACTGAGATGGCGAGAATCTTTCTACTGCGCGGGCCAATCTCGCATCGGCGGTCCTCACCGTACAGGTGTACGGCTCCGGTCCTCAATGCGACCTTGACCCGCTCGCTACGAAATCTTCCCACCATCTAGCTCCAATGCGCTACTCCTGCAAATGGGTGAATTCGGTGGCGCTGATGGCGCCCGCGCTGGTGATGGTCGGGCTGCTGTTCGTCTACCCGCTGCTGTATTCGCTGGCCTACGCGTTCCGCAACGAGGCCACCGGCGCCTGGGGCCTGGCCAACTTCCAGAAGGCCTTCGCGCTGTACGGCGGCGACATCGCGCTCACGGCCGGCGTCACGGTGTTGTCCACGGCGCTGGTCGGCGTGCTGGCCATCGCCATCGCCGGCTACATCACGCTGGGCGAAAACCCGCGTTCGGTGACCCTGCTGCGCTGGATCTACCGCTGGCCGCTGTTCATTCCGTTCGTGGTGGCGGCGCAGCTGATGCGCACCTTTCTGGCCAAGAACGGCATGCTCAACAACGCGCTGATGTCGCTCGGCGTGGTCGATCCGCTGCACGCGATCAGCCTGCTCGACTGGCGCGGCGTGGTGGTCACCTTCGTGTGGAAGCAACTGCCCTTTGCCGCGCTGCTGATCGCAGGCGCCATGGCAGCCATGGACCGCTCGATGATCGAGTCGGCGCGCGGCCTGGGTGCCGGGCGCTTTCGCATCCTGCGCGAGATCGTGGTGCCGCAGGTGCGCTCCACCGTGCTGGTGGCCTTGATCCTGTCGTTCGTCACCATGCTCTCGGCGCTGTCGGTGCCGATGATGATCGTGGCCGGCTCGCCCACCTTGCTCACGGTGGACATGGCCTGGCGCGTCAGCAGTTATGGCGACTACGGCGTGGCCAACGCGCTGGGCTTCGTGTCGTTCGCGATGAGCGGCGTGGCAGCCTGGTTCTACCTGCGCCAGGGCATGCGTGAAGGCGGGCAACCCAAATGAGCGCGGTCCAATCTTCCAAAAGCATCCGGGCGACCCTGCCGGCCTTGCATCCACACGCCTTCCGCATGCCGGCGGCCGTGGGCGGCGTCGTGCGCGGCCTGCTGATCGGGCTGCTGGCGGTGGCTATCTTCGGGCCGCTTTTGAACATGCTGATCTGGACCGTCACCGAGGCCTGGTACTTCCCCGCCAAGCTGCCGGTGCGCTGGGGCTTCGCGTTCTGGAACAAGGTCTTCCGGCCCGAAGCCGGCGCCATGCAGGCACTGTGGACCAGCCTGGTGATCGCCGTGCTCACGGTGCTCTTGAGCCTGGCCGTGGCCATTCCCGCGGGTTATGCGCTGTCCAAGCGCGACCTGCCGATGCGCAGCCTGTTCCTGCTGTTCTTCCTGCTGCCGCAGGCCTTCCCCACCATCGCCGTGCACCTGAACATCGCGCGCATCTTCTACGGCCTGGGCCTCACCGGCACCATCGGCGGCGTGATGCTGGTGCATGCGATCCAGGGGCTGGTGTTCGCGGTGTGGATCGCCTCGGCCACCTTCGCCGCCATCGGCAGCGAACAGGTCGAGGCCGCGCGCAACCTGGGTGCATCGCCGCTGCGTGCGTTCATGACCGTGTCACTGCCGCTGGCCGCGCCGGGCCTGATGGCCAGCGCGATCTTCGTGTTCCTGATCTCGCTCGACGAGTTCTCGGGCACCTTCTTCGTGGGGGTGCCCAATGTGCGCACACTGCCGCTGACCATGCTCAACGCGGCGCTTGAAGGCAACTACCAGATCGCGTCGATCACGGCGCTGCTGCTGCTCGTGCCCTCGGTGCTGTTCATGCTGTTCGTCGAGCGGTTCCTGAAGGCGGACGTGTTGTCCGGGGTGGGGAAATGACAGCGGAATACTCCATCTGGCTCATGCCCTGCGCCGCCGACCTGGCGGTGTTTCAGGCGGTGGTCGATGAACTCGCGCCGCAGTTCGGCCAACCCGCGTTCCTGCCGCACGTCACCGTGCAGGGCGACCTGGCGTTGCCGCTCGATGCGGTGGCCGCGCAAGTGCGTTCGCTCGCGGCCGCGTGGCCGGCGCAGCACTGGCCGGTGGTCGATGTGGAGCGCAGCGATTTCTTTTTTCGTTGCCTCTACCTGCGTTTTGAGCGCACCCCGGCCTTCGACGGGCTGCAGGGCGGCGCGCAGCTTTTTTCGGGCACGGCGCAGGGCCTGTCGCCGTATCCGCACCTGAGCCTGGCCTACGGGCAGGTGCAGCCCTACCAGGCCGCGTTGGTGGAAGCGCTGCGCGCCCGGTTCAAGGGGCGCACAGTGGTCTTCGACCGGCTGGCGGTTTGTCTTTCGTCCAAGGACATTCCGATCGCCCAATGGCGCTGCGTGGTCGAAGCACCCTTGGCCACTTCGGCACCCGGCTGAAGGCAGTTGTCGCGCCGGCACACGCGTCTTCCAAAAATAGAATATATTTTCTAATGGAAAACGAGATGGAAAAATGGCGGTGACCGCGCTAAGCTGAGGGCTTGAGCCAGGATGCCACCGCCATCCGCGTTCGTGTCGCCACATTTCTGTTGTCCACCCAGCCCACCTTGCCGCCCATGACGACCCACCTGTCCATCCCCTCCGGCCGCCGTTTCGATCTGGCCTGCCTGGGCCGCCTGGCGGTCGACCTGTATGCGCAGCAAGTCGGCGCCCGGCTCGAAGACGTGTCCACCTTCGCCAAATACCTGGGCGGCAGCTCGGCCAACATTGCGTTCGGCGTGGCCCGGCTCGGCCTGCGCGCGGCCATGGTGTCGCGGGTGGGTGACGAGCAAATGGGCCGCTTCCTCACCGAGACGCTGCAGCGTGAAGGCTGCGACACCACGCAGGTGCAGGTCGACGCACAGCGGCTTACCGGCCTGGTGCTGCTGGGCCTGAAAGACCGCGACACCTTCCCGCTGCTGTTCTACCGCGAGAACTGCGCCGACATGGCGCTCGACGCCGGGGCCATCAGCGAAGACTTCCTGGCCGACTGCCGCGCGCTGCTGATCACCGGCACCCACCTCAGCGCGCCGGCCGTGCGGGCCGCGTCCACCACCGCGCTGGGCTATGCCAGGCATCACGGCTTGCTGCGCGTGCTCGACATCGACTACCGCCCGGTGCTGTGGGGCCTGACCAAGCGCGGCGAGGGCGCCAACCGCTTCGTGGCCGACGCCAACGTCACCGCGCAGTTGCAGGCCGTGTTGCCCGAGTTCGATGTGCTGATCGGCACCGAAGAAGAATTTCTGATCGCCGGTGGCGTGCCGGGCGACCTGCTGGCCTCGCTGCATGCCGTGCGGGCCGTGTCCCGGGCCGCGCTGGTGGTCAAGCTGGGGGCGCAGGGCTGCTGCTTCATTCCCGGCGACATCCCGGCGCGCATCCAGGATGCGCTCACCGTTCAGGGCGAGCGCATCGAGGTGATGAACGTGCTGGGCGCGGGCGACGCGTTTGCCGCGGGCCTGATGACGGGCTTTCTGCGCGGCGAAGGTTTTGAAGAGGCCGCGCGCCTGGCCAACGCCTGCGGCGCCATCGTCGTCTCGCGCCACGCCTGCGCGCCGGCCATGCCCACGCCGGCCGAGCTCGACCACTGGTTCAGCGGCAGCCGCAACCCCAAGGTCGACGCTGACCGCCAGCTGGCCCACCTGCACCGCACCACCGCGGCCAGGAAGGCCTGGCCCGAGCTGAACGTGATGGCCTTCGACCACCGCAGCCAGTTCTACGAGATGGCACGCGCCGCCGGAGCCAGCGAAAAACGTATCCCCGCACTCAAGAAGTTGCTGGTCGAGGCTTTCGACAGCAGCGTGCAGAGCCGCGGCCTGCAGGGCAAGAGCGGCGTGTTGATCGACGGTGGCGACTACGGCTTCGATGCGCTGGCCAGTGCCACCGGCCGCGGCTGGTGGGTCGGCCGGCCGGTCGAGCTGCCAGGTTCGCGCCCGCTGCGCTTCGACGGCACACGCTCCATCGGCAGTGCGCTGCGCGTGTGGCCGGCCGAGCAGGTGGTGAAGTGCCTCGTGCATTACCACCCCGACGACGCGGCCGACCTGCGCCTCGAGCAGGAACTGAAGCTGCAGGAACTGTGGGAAGCCACGCGCGAAAGCGGCCACGAGTTGCTGGTCGAGGTCATCTGCCCGCCCGCGCTGACGCCCGCCGGCACGGGCGATGCCGCGGTGTTGCGCGCCGTGCAACGCCTCTACAACATCGGCATCCGCCCCGAATGGTGGAAGCTGGCGCCGATGGAGGCGGCCGGCTGGTCGGCACTGGCCGAGCTGGTGGCCGCGCGCGACCCGCAATGCCGCGGCGCGGTGATCCTGGGGCTGAACCAGCCGCTGGGTGAGCTGGCCGACAGCTTCCGCTTCGCCACCAACCCGGTGGTCAAGGGCTTCATGGTGGGCCGCTCGCTGTGGGCCACCGCCGCGCAGCGCTGGCTGCAGAACGGCATCGACGACGCGGCCCTCATCGCCGAAGTCGCCGGCAACTTCGAGCGCCTGGTCGACGCCTGGGCATCGCGGCATAGCGACAGCCACGACCACAGCCTCGCCAAAGCAAAGGTCAACGCATGAAGACCCAACGCCTCACCATGGCGCAGGCGCTGGTCAAGCACCTGGCCGCGCTGCGCATCGCCACCGACAACGGCGCCGTGCTGCCGTATTGCGGCGGCGTGTTTTCCATCTTCGGCCATGGCAACGTGGCCGGCCTGGGCGAAGCCTTGTGGGCCGAGCGTGGCGCCATCAAAACCTACCGCGCCCATAACGAACAGGGCATGGCCCACGCGGCCATCGCCTATGGCAAGGCGCTGTTCCGCGAACGCATGATGGCCGTCACCACCTCCATCGGCCCGGGCGCCACCAACCTGCTGACGGCGGCCGCGCTGGCCCATGTGAACCGGCTGCCGGTGTTGCTGCTGCCCGGCGACACCTTCGCTTCGCGCACGCCCGACCCGGTGCTGCAGCAACTCGAAGACTTTGCCCAGGGCGACCTGAGCGTGAACGATGCGTTTCGCCCCGTCACGCGCTACTTCGACCGCATCACTCGGCCCGAGCAGATCCTCACCGCGCTGCCCCGCGCCATCCAGGTGATGACCGACCCGGCCAGCTGCGGCCCGGTGTGCCTGGCGCTGCCGCAGGACGTGCAGACGCAGGCCTTCGATTGCCCTGAGGAGTTCCTGCAGCCCTCGGTGTTGCGGATGCGCCGGCCGCCGGCCGATGCCCGCGAACTGGCGCAGGCTGCCACGCTGCTGCGCAACGCCCGGCGCCCGTTGATCGTGGCCGGCGGCGGTGTGTTGTACAGCCAGGCCGGCGACGCGCTGCGTGTGTTTGCCCATGCGTTCGGCATCCCGGTGGCCGAATCGCAGGCCGGCAAAAGCAGCCTGGTCTGGAACGATGCGCTCAACGTCGGCTCGGTCGGCGTCACCGGCTCGCCCGCGGCCAACACCCTGGCGCGCGAGGCCGACCTGGTGTTCGCCATCGGCACGCGTTTGCAGGACTTCACCACCGGCTCGCACAGCCTGTTCCCCGACGCGCCCATCCTCGGCCTGAACGTGCAGGTGGCCGACGCCGGCAAGTGGCGTGGCACGACCCTCGTGGCCGACGCCCGCACCGGCCTGCTGCAGCTGACCGAAGCGCTCGCCGGCTGGCGCGCGGATGCGGCCTGGACCACCCGCGCCCACCACTTCGCCCAGGGCTGGACCGAGCGCGTCGACGCCCTGACCACCTTCGACCCGGCGAGCGCCGGTGTGCTGCCCTACGACGCCGAAGTGATCGGCGCCGTGCGCTACTCGGCCCCCGACAGCGATGTGCGCGACGTGGTGGTCTGCGCCGCCGGCACGCTGCCGGCCGAACTGCACAAGCTGTGGCGCGCCGCCAGGCCGGGCAACTACCACATGGAATACGGCTACTCGTGCATGGGCTACGAGATCGCTGGCGGCCTGGGCGTGAAGATGGCCCGGCCCGACCAGGAAGTCATCGTGATGGTCGGTGACGGCTCCTACCTGATGCTGAATTCGGAGATCGCCACCTCGGTCATGCTGGGCCGAAAACTCGTCATCGTGGTGCTCGACAACCGCGGCTTCGGCTGCATCCAGCGGCTGCAGCTTGCCTCGGGCAGCCCGCACTTCAACAACATGCTGGACGATTGTGCCGACGGTGACGGCAGCCTGCCCGAGATCGATTTCGCCATGCACGCGCGCAGCCTGGGCGCCGAGTCGGTGCACGTGGCCAACGTGGCGGAGCTCAAGACCGCCATGCAGCGCGCCCGTGCCGCCAGCCGCACACAGGTCATCGTGATCGACACCACCCACACCCGCACCACCGACGACGGCGGCTGCTGGTGGGAAGTGGCCATCCCCGAAGTCTCGGGGCGGGCCGAAGTGAACGTCGCCCATGCGCAATATCTCAAAGACAAACAGGGCCAGCAACGGCCCTGAACCCTCGCAATGCAAAGGACAAAATCCCCATGACCTGGAACGTACGCATCGGCATCAACCCGCTCAGCTGGATGAACGATGACCTGCCTTCTCTCGGCGGCGAAACACCGCTCGAAACCGCCTTGTCCGAAGGCAAGGAAATCGGCTACGAAGGCTTCGAGCTCGGCAACAAATTTCCGAAGGACGGCCCCGGCCTGAAGGCCAAGCTGGATGCCTTTGGCCTGGCCTGTGTGTCGGGCTGGTACTCGGGCTTCCTGGGCGAAGACACCGTCGAGGCCGAGATCGCGCGCTGCCAGGCCCACATGGCCAAACTGCAGTACAACGACGTCAAGGTGGTGGTCTACGGTGAATGCGCCGGCACCATCCAGGGCCAGATCGACACGCCGCTGGCCAAGCGGCCACGCTTCGCCAGCGACGCGTTGTGGCAGGCCTATGCCGAGCGGCTGAACGCGTTCGGCGCGCACCTGATCGCCACCTACGGCATCCGCCTGGCCTACCACCACCATATGGGCGCCTATGTCGAATCGCCCGACGACGTGGACCGGCTCATGGCGCTCACCGACCCGGCCAAGGTCGGCCTGCTGTATGACACCGGCCACGCCTATTTCGGCGGTGCCACCGACCCGAATACGTTGTTGAAAAAACACGTGGCCCGCGTGGTGCATGTGCACTGCAAGGACGTGCGGCCCAAGGTCATCGCCCAGGCCCGCAACGACGGCTGGAGCTTTTTGAACGGCGTGTTGTACGGCACCTTCACCGTGCCGGGTGATGGCGTGATCGATTACGACGCGGTGCTGACCACGTTGCATGACGGTGGCTACGCAGGCTGGCTGGTGGTGGAGGCCGAGCAGGACCCGGCCGTCGCGCCGAGTTACGCGTATGCCAAAAAGGGTTACGAGACCCTGCGCGGCATCGTCGATCGCCTTGGCAAGGCGGGAGCCTGAGATGGTCAGCCCCCTGCTTGCCAAAGCCGCGCCCGAAGGCCGCGAGATCGTCAACGTCACACCCGAACGCGCAGGCTGGGGTTATGTCGGCTTCCGCGCCATCCGCCTCAAGGCCGGTGAAACCGAAGCGCTGAACACCGGCGCGAACGAGTTATGTCTGGTGGTGTTGACCGGCACGGTGGACGTGACGGTCGAAGGCCAGACCTTTGCCCAACTAGGCACGCGCAACAGCGTCTTCGACCCGGTGGCACCCGCCGCCGTGTTCGTGCCGCGCGGCCATGCGGTCGGTATCAAGGCCAGCCGGGACGCCGAGGTGGGCCTGTGCACCGCGCCCGCCGGCGACGCGCCGCGGGCCGTGCGGGTGATCGACCCGGCCAGCATGCGCCGCAGCGTGCGCGGCACGGGCAGCAACACGCGTTATGTGTGCGACGTGTTGCCGCACGACGACCCCACGGCCGACCACCTGCTGGTGGTGGAAGTGATCACGCCGGCCGGCCATTCGTCGAGTTATCCGCCGCACAAACACGACGTCGAGGCGCCGCCCACCGAGACCCAGCTCGAAGAGACCTACTACCACCGGCTGAACCCGCCGCAGGGGTTCGCCTTCCAGCGCGTCTACACCGACGACCGCAGCATCGACGAGGCCTGCGCCGTGGAAGACCACGACGTGGTGATGGTGCCGCGCGGCTACCACCCGGTGGTGGCGCCGCACGGTTATGACCTGTATTACCTGAACGTGATGGCCGGGCCGAACCGTTTCTGGGTCTTCAAGAACGACCCGGCGCACGAGTGGATGCTGGCCACACCACCGCCACCCTACAAGGCCTGAAGGACGCTTTCGACATGACACCAGAATTCAAGGCCATCGAAGAGATCGTGCGCGCGGCCGGCACCATGGCCCGCGAGGCCTACAACGACCCGCGCAAGCCGGCCTATTCGCTGAAGGGCCGGCAAGACTACCTGACCGTGACCGACGGCGCGGTCGAGCGTTTCGTGCGCAGCGAAGTCGAGCGGCGCTTTCCTGGCGACGCGGTGCTGGGCGAGGAAGACGGCGGCGCCGTCACCGGCGCGCGGCTGTGGATCGTCGACCCGATCGACGGCACGGCCAACTTCGCGCGGCAGATTCCGCACTTCTGCATCTCGCTCGGCCTGATGGTCGACGGCCGGCTGGAGGCGGGCGCCATCTACGCGCCCATGCACAACGAGCTGTTCATTGCCCAGCGCGGAAAGGGCGCCTGGTGCAACGGCGCGCGCATGCAGGTCAGCACGCAGACCGCGCTGTCGGCGTCATCGGTCGAGATTGGCTGGTCGACCCGCATGCCCACCGAAACCTATATGGGTCTGATCCAGCGCAGCATGGACGCTGGCTGCTCGGTGCGCCGCGCGGGCTCGGGCGCGCTCGGCCTGGCCTATGTGGCCGCGGGCCGCAGCGAAGCCTATGCCGAGGCCCATATCAACGCCTGGGACGTGGCGGCGGGGCTTTTGCTGGTGGAAGAAGCCGGCGGACGGGTCAACGATTTTTGGGCCCATGGCGGCCTGAGCCAGGGCAACGCGGTGCTGGCCACCAACGCGGCGCTGGCGGATGAACTAGGCGTTTTAACGGGTATCGCTCTGAAGTAGGGCGGGCTACGCTGGCGGTCACTGTCATCGAACGGTCACGGCAGATTCACATAACAGGCAGGAGACAAGAGCATGAAGATTTCAGCATTCAAATCGGTGGCGCTGGCGGTGATGGCCATCGGCGCTTTTGCGAGCCAGCCCGCGCGCGCCGCGGAAGAGTTGGTGGTGTACTGCAACGTGCAGGAAGAGTGGTGCCGGCCGATGGTCACCGCGTTCGAGAAGGCCACCAACATCAAGGTGTCGATGACGCGCAAGAGCGCCGGCGAAACCTATGCCCAGCTCAAGGCCGAAGCCGCCAACCCGAAGGCCGACATCTGGTGGGGCGGCACCGGCGACCCGCACCTGCAGGCCGCCGAAGAAGGCCTGACCGAGCCCTACAAATCACCCAAGCTGGCCGAGCTGCAGCCCTGGGCCGTGAAGCAGGCCGAGGCTTCCAAGTACCGCACCGTGGGCATCTACGCCGGTGCGCTCGGCTACAGCTACAACACCGAGGAACTGGCCAAGCGCAAGCTGGCCGCGCCGAAGTGCTGGGCCGACCTGATCAAGGCCGACTACAAGGGCGAGGTGCAGGTGGCCAACCCGAATGCCTCGGGCACGTCCTACAACATGCTGGCCACGCTGGTGCAGGTGATGGGTGAAGACAAGGCCTTCGACTACCTGAAGGCGCTGCACAGGAACGTCAACCAGTACACCAAGGCCGGCGCGGCACCCGCGCGCGCCGTGGCCACGGGCGAGACCCTGGTCGGCATCACCTTCCTGCACGACGCGGTGACGCAGGTCGTCGAAGGCGCGCCGGTCAAGGTGGTCGCACCCTGCGAAGGCACGGGCTACGAGATCGGCAGCATGAGCATCGTCAAGGGTGCGAAGAACATGGCCAATGCCAAGAAGTGGTACGACTGGGCGCTGACCCCTGAAGCCCAGGCCCTGGCCGTGAACGCCAAGGCCTACCAGGTGCCGAGCAACAAGGCTGCGCCCACGCCTCCGCAGGCGCCGAAGCTGGCCGACATCAAGCTCATCGACTACGACTTCGCCAAGTACGGCACCTCGGCCGAGCGGCGCCGGCTGATCGAACGCTGGGATCGCGAGGTCAACAGCCTGCCGCGCTAAGGCCCAGCCAGCATGCGTTCCGCCGGTCTCTGGTCCAGCGCCGCCGCGCTGTTCGCTGCCCTGCTGCTGCCCTGGTACCTG
>JAQGMQ010000318.1 GCA_028292305.1 Rhodoferax sp. | reverse complement strand
CGGCCAGGGCCTGCCGCCAGGCCGCGGCCGCACGCTGCGCCTCCGGCCAGGTCGGCGCGCCGACCATCACCACCACCTGCCGCGCCGCACGGTCGGACAGCTGGCGCGTGGCCAGGCTGACCTCGGGCGCCTGTTCGTTCTCGGGCAGCAGGGCCAGCACGTCGGTGTTGAGCTTTTCGCCGCGCCAGAACTGCCATTGATGCACACCCACCACCAGCACCACCAGCAGCCAGGCGATGGCCGCGATAGCCCAGCGCCGGCCGCTGCGGGGCGACTCCGCTCCGGTGTGTGGGAGCGGTGTCATGGCCAGTGCGGCGGGCTCATTCAAACCGCTGCGCCTCATCGGGGGTGAGCGCCGGGCTCGCCGTCTGCTGGGTGAAGCGGATCAGGCTGAAGTCGCCCTGAGCTTCCACCAGGCGCACGCTGCGCAGGTTGCGGTCGCCCTCCAGCTCGATGCGGGTGATGGCCTGGGCCAGCGCCGCGTCGCGCGGCACCAGCGTCAGGTGCCACGCGTCCTTGCCCTGCAGCTCGCCTTCGATGCGAAAGCGCTGCGCCAGGGCCTGCAGGTCGGCCGACATCAGCGCGAACAGCGTCTCGTTGACCATCTGCATGCCGGGCTCGTCACGCGCGGTGATGCGCGAGGTGACACCGCCGTCGGCACCGCGCACCAGCAGGCGGTCCCGGGTCACGGTGAGGGTCGAGGCGAAGGGTTCGCGGGTGCGCCAGATGACGCCGCGCTCGCGGGCCACCAGGAAGTCGCCGCGCGACACCACCGGGTTCTTGAAACCCTTCAAGGTCTTGCGCTGTTCGAAGTCGCCGCGCAGCACCGGCTCGCTGGCCATGCGCGCGCGCACGTCGGCCACGATGGGCGGCACCGGCTCGGCGGCATGGGCGAGCGTGGCAAAGCTCAGAACGCAGACCATGGCCGCATGGGCGACCCGCAGTGCCAAGCTCATACCGCCACTCCCAGCCGCTGCCACAACACGGGCGGGCACACGTAGAGCATCTCGCGCGTGGCCATGTCGACGGCCACCTGGATGGTGTAGGCCCGGTTGAGCTTCTCGCCGGTAGCGGCGTCGTTGATCTGGTATTCGATGCGCAGCCGGTTTTCCCATTCGACGATTTCCGCCGCAACGAAAAGCTTCTGGCCGAACCGCGCCGGCCGCACGTATTTCAGCCGCATGTCGACGATGGGCCAGGCGAAGCCCGATGCGCGCATGCGCGCATGCGCGGGTAGTCGTAGTCGAACTTGTGCAGCAAGGCGCTGCGGGCGAGCTCGAGGTACTTCACGTAATGGCCATGCCAGACGATCTCCATCGGGTCGATGTCGTAGAAGGCGGGCACCACCTCGATCTGGTGGCTGAGCCTCGCGTCGAGGGACACATTGCGGGTCATGGGGTGGTGACTTCGGGAAGATGAGGGACGGCCGTGGTGCCTGATGCCGCGGCACCGGGCTGGTCCCAGAACGGATAAAAATTGAACCAGTCGTAGGGCGAGCGCAGCAGCAATTTTTCCATGCTTTGGGCGAACTGGGCCGCCAGTTCATCCAGCCGCTCGGCCCGACCCCGGCGCGGCAACGCGACCTGTTCGGCCAGGCATTCGAAGACCACGGCATGGCCAGCGCCTTGGCGCAGGCAGCCGATCATCAACAGCGGACATTTGAACAGCGAGGCCAGCACAAAACCGCCGACGGGAAAGCGTGCTTCATGGCCCAGGAAGACGGCGCTGGCCGTCTTGCTGTGGCGCACCGGCACCCGGTCGGCGGCGATGGCCACGAATTCGCCGCGTGCCACTTTCTCGCCCAGCATTACCGCGGTGGCGGCATCGACCTCGGTGACCTGCAGCAGCTGCACCGGGCTTGCCGGATTGAGCCGTTGCAGCACGCGGTTGAAGCGCTCGGCGTGGCGGGTGTGCACCAGGATGTTGAGCTTCAGGCCGGGCGCACGGTCGGCCAGGGCCTGGCAGAGTTCGAGGCAGCCGATATGGGCCGTCAACAGGATGCCGCCAAGCCCCTGGGCCAGCATGGCGTCCATGCGCTCGCGCCCCTCGAAGCGCAACTGCTGGAAGCGGTAACGGCCACTGGCGGCCAGTATCTTTTCGAGAATGGTCTCGGCAAACGACATGAAGTGGCGCAGGCTGTGGCGCGAGCCGGGTACGCCGCCGAACACGCCATGCGCGGCCTGCATGCGCCGCAGGTATTGCAGCGAGGCCTGGCGCGCCAGCGGCCGGCTCGCCCAGTAGTAGGCGACCACGGGATACAGGCAGATGCGCAGCGGCCAGCGGCCAAGGAACCGGTGCACGCCGTACAGGAACCAGATGCCGGCGACGGCCGTGCTCTCGCCGATGTCGGCCCAGTGCATGGCCGTGGGGGCTGATGGCTTGGCACTCATGGGTGAACGGGCGGACGAACTGCTGGACGCACCAGCTTGCGCCGCAGCAGCATCGGCAGGCGCACCAGCATGCCGAAGAACAGCGCGGTGTGCATGCGCGTGATCAGCAGGTTGTCGCGCCACAGGCGGAAATGCGAAACGCCGTCTGGCGGGTAGATGACGCGGGTCGGTTGGTTGAGCACCGGCACGCCGCGCCAGTGCAGGCGCACCATCACATCGCTGTCGAAATCCATGCGCCGGCCGATGCGCACATCGGCGAGCAGGCCCACGACGGGCACCAGCGGGTAGACGCGGAATCCGCACATCGAGTCGCGGATGTCGAACGACAAGGTGTTGATCCACACCCAGATGTGGGTGGCATAACGGCCAATGAGGCGGCCCCGTGGCACGCTGGCATCGAAGACCGGGCAGCCGCAGATGACGGCGGCGGGATGGGCCCGGGCCCGGGCGATGAACAAGGGTATGTCCGCGCAGTCGTGCTGGCCGTCGGCGTCGATCTGCAGCGCGTGGGTATGGCCGCGCGCCAACGCGATGCGCAGGCCCTCGGCCATGGCCGCTCCCTTGCCCTGGTTGAGCGGCAGGCGGTGCAAAGTCACGTGGCCGGCGTGGGCGGCGGCAAGGCCACCGAGCACACGTGCGCAGTCGGCGTCGCTGCCATCGTCGACCAGGATGCAGGCCAGGCCGTGGGCCAGGGTGCGCGACACGGTGAGGCCGATCACCGCGGCGTGGTTGTACACGGGAATGACGACCACTGGATTGAACGCGGCGCAGGCGTTTTCAGGCAGGCGGGCGGCGTTCATGCTTCTGCCCCGAAGACGACACGCCCGCTCGAATGCGTGCCCGCGGCCGAGGTGAATTGGAACGTCAGTTGCCTGGTGTCGCTGCGCCAACCGAGGCTGAGCTGCAGCGCGACCGGTGGCCGCACCGGCCGCTGGAACTTCAGCGCCTCGACCCGTTGAAAGCCCGGTGGCAAGGCGAAGCAACTGCGCGCCATGTCGATGGCCCAGCCCAGTTGGGCCACGCCGGCGAGCACGGGCATGCCGTCGAAATGGCCATCGAACACGGCCAGGTCGGCGGTCACGGCCAATGTGGCCCGCGCCTCGTTGGCCGTGCGACTGGTCCACACCGGCGAGGGTTGCAAAGGGCGAAACAAGTTGGCCAGCAAGGCTTCGGTGCTCTTGCCTTGGGCGTTGACGGGCATGGCTCGCACGTAGCGCCAGCGCCGCGGCAAGGCCAGCCTCTCGACCACCGCCAGCAAGCTCTGGCGCAGGCGCTCGCTGAGGCCGCGTTTGCCCAGCGCTGCGAACGCCGACCAGCCCTCTGCGGACGGCACGGCCACCACGGCGAGCTTGGGCCCGGCGGATGTGGCCAGCATGAACACGCGCGCGGCTTCCAGCTCGGGGCAGGCGGCGAGTGCGACTTCGATGGCGGTGAGCGAAACCCGTTTTTCTTCGACCTTGACGATGCGGTCCGCGCGGCCGCGCAGCGTGAAGCCGCCCGCGCCATCGGCTACCGCCAGGTCCGAAGTGGCAAACCACTGCTCGTCGCCCAGGTGGGCCGAACGCACGGACAGCAGGTCGCCATCGACGCGCCAGGCCACGCCCGGCAGCGGTGTCCAGCGTTCACCGTGGACGGCACGCTGGCGCCAGGCGATGCCACCGGTTTCCGAGCTGCCGTAGACCTCGCGCGGCGACTGCCCCAGCAAGGCCAACGAGGCCGCGGCCCCGGCTTCGGTCAACGGGCCGCCGGAAGAAAATATGGCCACTACCTTCGATTGCGCGGCGCGCCAGTCGAGGGTGTCGGGCAGGCGGTTGAGGTGGGCCGGGCTGGACACCAGCACCGATGGCGCGCCACCCAGCCGCTGCGCCATTTCCTCAGGATAGGCCAGCCGCTCCGACACGAACGGCCGCCCTGCCGCCAAGGGCCACAACACGCTGAACAACAGGCCGTAGATGTGCTGGTGCGAGACGGTGGAATACACGGCCGCCGGCCGGCCCGCGTCCGGACACGCGTCCAGCCCCGCGTCGAACGCGGCCTGCAGGGCATGCACTTCCGCGTCGAGCTGCGCGAGCTTCTTGGCGATGGCCAGCGGCTCGCCGTTGGTGCCCGAGGTGTAGATCACGAGGCTGGTGGTTTGCCGATCGAGTTCGGCGAGCGCAGGGCATGCGGATCTTGCGCCAGGCGGCATGGCCGGAATTGGCCCAAAGGCTTCGGGGACATCGCCGAGCCAGCCATCGACCAGGGGCGCCAGACGGGCCAGCGTGGCCGCTTGTGTGTCGCCCGGCAGGAAGACCTGTTTGCCCGCCTGCCAGGCTCCGAACAACGCGGCCGCGAAGTCGTAACTTTTATCAAAACTGAGCGCGAAACGCTGGCCCGGGTGCGATGCCAATGCGCCCTGCCAGTTGGCGACATCGCCGAGGAACTGTGCGCGCGCGATCAGTTGTCCGTCGCGCCAGGCGACAGGCCTATGGTCATGGCCGCTGGCGGCGGCCACACAGGCCAGGCCCAGCCATTCAGACATCATGGGCCCCGCCGGCCGCCGGGCCGTCGCGCAAGCCGGCCGCCTCGGCACCGGCAATGCGCGACTTGACCCGC
>JAQGMQ010000500.1 GCA_028292305.1 Rhodoferax sp. | reverse complement strand
CATGGACTTCAACCTTTTCCGCGCGAAAAAAAGCGCCAGGTGCCGCCGTCCGGCCTGATGACCAGCACGACGTCGTTTTCATTGCCATTGGCCATTTTCATGGTCCCGCCCCATTTTCCGACTAGCGGACTTGCCGTCTGGAACATTGCGGCAATAGACACCGTTGCCAACAGCAACATACCTGAAAGCCTGAACATCTGGATTACCTCCGAGTCACGTCTATTGCCATGGGAGTTTTTTGAATCGTAGCAGGCAGCGCTTTGGATCAGGTCTTATCGTCCACAACAAGGAGGAGGCCGAACCGGCGCGATGCGGCCGCGCGTTGCTCTCCAGCAAAACTTGACCATGGGCGACCCAGGGATCGGTGCCAGTCCTTCGAAGTTTTCACGTCGGCGCCGGATTGTTCACCATCAGGCAGCACACGGCCAGCGGCCAACCCGCCGTGTGTGCCGGCCACGGCCCGCAACGTGGCCACGCCACGCCGCGTGGCGCGGTCCGCGCCGGTGCGATGCAGATGGCGATACTCTCTAGCCTCTGCCAGCCTTGCGTCAAGGCATGGACGACAGCGGACGACAGCGCATGCACGGTGCTGGCGCCGGTGAGGGCGGTTCGCCCCGCGGCGTCAAAGGCTGCGTCCGACGCCGGCGGGAAGTCGCAAACGAAACGCCGGCCATCGACCAGGTCGAAGTTCTCGGCACGCGCAACGTCGCGCCCGGCGATAGGCAAGGCGATGTCCGGGCTTGTTGACAAGGCGCGGCAGATGCGCGCGCCGAAATTGCCGTAGCCGCCCAGGACGACTACCCGCACAGCGCGCCTGTGGCGTGCGCGGTCATACCAG
Source organism: Rhodoferax sp. (assembly GCA_028292305.1). Lineage (GTDB taxonomy): Bacteria > Pseudomonadota > Gammaproteobacteria > Burkholderiales > Burkholderiaceae_C > Rhodoferax_B. Next base: position 2,589 of record JAQGMQ010000500.1, on the reverse strand, counting down.
CTCGATCGCCATTGCCGTCGCCTCACCCCCGCCGATACACAACGTCGCCACGCCACGCCGCAGTCCGCGCGCCTGCAGCGCATGGATCAGCGTCACCAGAATGCGCGCACCGCTTGCGCCGATGGGGTGGCCCAGCGCACAGGCGCCGCCGTTCACGTTGACGATCTCGTGCGGGATCGACAGCTCGGCCATCAGCGCCATGGGCACCACGGCGAAGGCTTCGTTGACTTCCCACAGGTCGACGTCGGACACACGCCAGCCGGTCTTGGCCAGCAGCTTCTGCACGGCCCCCACGGGCGCGGTGGCGAACCAGTTGGGCGCCTGCGCATGGGTGGTGTGGCCGACGATGCGGGCCAGCGGTCTGGCGCCCAGCCGCTCGGCGGTGGAGGCGCGCGCCATGACCAACGCGGCGGCGCCGTCGTTGATGGACGAGCTGGACGCGGCGGTGATGGTGCCGTCCTTCTTGAACGCGGGCTTGAGCGTGGGAATCTTGTCGAGCTTGATCTTGCCGGGGCCTTCGTCGATGGACACCAGCACCTCGCCGGCTCGGCTCTTGACGGCCACGGGCACGATCTCCTTGGCGAAGGCGCCCGAGGTGGTGGCCTCCTGCGCGCGGCGCACGCTGGTGGTGGCGAAGGCGTCCTGCGCCTCGCGGCTGAAGCTGTATTTGGCGGCGCAGTCTTCGCCGAAGGTGCCCATGGAGCGGCCGGCCTCGTAGGCGTCTTCCAGGCCGTCGAGCATCATGTGGTCGAAGATCTGGCCGTGGCCGATACGGATGCCGCTGCGGCCCTTGGGCAGCAGATGCGGTGCGTTGGTCTTGCTTTCCATGCCGCCGGCCACAATCTCCTCGAAGCTGCCGGCCAGCAGGATGTCGTGGGCCAGCATGGCGGCCTTCATGCCCGAGCCGCACATCTTCGACAAGGTGACTGCCCCGGCGCTCTGCGGCAGGCCGCCCTTGAACGCCGCCTGCCGCGCGGGCGCCTGGCCCTGGCCGGCCATCAGGCAGTTGCCGAACAGCACTTCGCCGACGAGTTCCGGCGCCAGACCCGAACGCGCCGTGGCCGCCTGGATGGCGGCGCCACCCAGGTCATGCGCGGCCAGCGATTGGAAGTCGCCCTGGAAGCCGCCCATCGGCGTGCGTGCGGCACCGACGAAAACCACGGGGTCGTTGATGGTGTTGTTGCTCATGTTGTCTCCTTGGGGATGGGGGATGGGTTGGAAAGCGGGCGGAACCGCTTGCTCTGCTCGTACGGAAAAACATCGTGCACATGGCCGGCCTGGATGCGCTCCTTGTGCTGCTGCCAGAAGCCGGCCTCGAGCAGGTCGGCGTGGTGCTGCATGAACACCTCACGCACGGCGGGGTGGCCCAGCAGGAACGGTGCGAAGGTTTCGGGAAACACGTCGCGCGGGCCGACGCGGTACCAGACCTCGCCGCTCATCTCTTCTTCCTCGTTGCGCGGCGCGGGCACCTGGCGGAAGTCGCAGTCGGTGAGGTATTCGATCTCGTCGTAGTCGTAGAACACCACCTTGCCGTGCCGTGTCACGCCGAAGTTCTTCCACATCATGTCGCCGGGGAAGATGTTGGCCGCCACCAGGTCCTTGATGGCGTTGCCGTACTCGATCACCACGCGTTCGATCTGCGCGCGGCCGCGCGGGCTGTCGGCGCCGGCGTCGAAGGCCTCCTGCAGGTACAGGTTGAGCGGGATCATGCGGCGCTCGATGTAGACGTGTTTCAGCACCACTTCCTGGCGGCCATCGCGCGCGTCGGATTCAGCAGGGTCACCCAGCTCCAGCTGGCTCGGCGCGAACTTCTCGATCTCGGCGATGAGCGCATCGTCGAAGCGGTGCCGCGGGAAAGCCACGTCGCCATACTCCTGCGTGTCGGCCATGCGGCCCACGCGGTCGTGGTGCTTGACCAGCTGGTACTTGCTCTTGATCAACTCGCGCGAGGTGTCCTTCTGCGGCGGAAAGTAGTCCTTGATGATCTTGAACACATACGGGAACGAGGGCAGGTCGAACACCAGCATCACCATGCCCTTGATGCCCGGCGCGATGCGGAAGCGGTCGCTCGAATGGTTAAGGTGGTGCAGCAGGTCGCGGTAGAAAAGCGTCTTGCCCTGCTTGGCCAGGCCGAGGGCGTTGTAGATTTCGCTGCGCGGCTTTCTGGGCATCATGCTGCGCAGAAACTGTACATAGGCCGAGGGGATTTCCATGTCGACCATGAAGTACGCGTGGGCGAAGCTGAACAGCGTCAGCAGCTCGTCTTCGCCGAACAGCGCGGCGTCGATGACCAGCCGGCCCTGCGGGTTGTGCAGCACGGGCAGCACGAAGGGGTGTTCGGCAAAACCGTTGATCACCTTGCCGCAGATGCAGGCGCCCTTGTTGCGAAAGAACAGGCTGGCCAGCACCTGGATCTGGAAGTTGGCGCGCAGCGGCGCGTCGCCCAGCTGGGCCCGCAACACCTCGGCCACCAGCGCCACGTCGCGCGGCAGGTCACCGAATGCGCGTTGCAGGTCAAAGCCCACGACCAGCTGCAGCAGCACCTCTTCCAGATTGCCTGGCGCGGGGTAGTAGGCGCGGTAGGTGGGC
>JAQGMQ010000492.1 GCA_028292305.1 Rhodoferax sp. | reverse complement strand
TGCGCAAGCAGCCAGCCGCGATCGCCGGGCGATCGGCCAAGTGCGTGCAGCAGCAGCAACTGTGCGTCAAGCCGATCGAGGCCGCGCGCCATCGCTTCGTTCAGCGCCTGCACCACCGTCATGAGAGGCCCAGTTCCTCCAGCTGTTCGGCCTTGCGCGCCAGCAGCAGGGCCTCGATCACTTCGTCGAGGTCGCCCTCCATGATGAAGCCGAGCTTGTACAGCGTCAGGTTGATTCGGTGATCGGTCAGGCGGCCTTGCGGAAAGTTATAGGTGCGGATGCGGTCGCTGCGGTCGCCGCTGCCGATCAGGCCCTTGCGCAGCGCGGCGTCCTTGGCGGCGCGTTCGCTGCGGTCTTTCTCGTGGATACGGGCCGTCAGCACCTTGAGCGCCTGCGCCTTGTTGCTGTGCTGGCTGCGACCGTCCTGGCACTCGGCCACGATGCCGGTCGGGATGTGCGTGATGCGCACCGCCGAATCGGTCTTGTTGATATGCTGGCCGCCAGCGCCGCTCGCGCGGTAGGTGTCGATGCGCAAATCGGCCGGGTTGATCTTGATGGCTTCCTGCTCGTCGGGCTCGGCCATCACCGCCACGGTGCAGGCACTGGTGTGGATGCGGCCCTGGGTTTCGGTGGCCGGCACGCGCTGCACACGGTGGCCACCCGACTCGAACTTCAAGGCGCCATAGACCCGGTCGCCTTCTAGCCGCAGCACGGCTTCCTTGTAGCCGCCCAGCTCGCTCTCCGAGGCACTCATGATCTCGGTGCGCCAGCCCTGACGCTCCGCGAACCGCGTGTACATGCGCAACAGGTCGGCCGCGAACAGCGCCGATTCGTCGCCGCCGGTGCCGGCGCGGATTTCCATGAACGCGTTGCGGCTGTCGTCCGGGTCCCTGGGCAGCAGCATGCGCTGCAATTCATCTTCGAGCTTTTGCAGTTCAGCCTCGGCCGAGGCGATTTCTTCCTGCGCCATCTCGGCCATTTCCGGGTCGGACTGCATGTCCTTCGCCGCCGCCAGATCGGCCTCGCGCTGCGTGTGGCGCGCGAACCGCGTGGCCACCTGGGCCACGTCGTTGTGCTCGCGTGACAGCATCAGGAACTGCGCCATGTCCTTCATGATGTCTTCGCGCGACAGCAGGAAGTCGAGTTCGGCGAGTCGGAAGGCGTAGCGGTCGAGCTGTTGGCGGAGAAAGGGTTTCAAGGGAATCCTGCAATAAACACGGACTGCCGGCGGGGGAGGTGCCGCGGCCGAGAGAAGATGGTGTGGGCGCCCGCAAGGGCGACCCGTTCAAGCCAGCGTCGCTAACGCTCTTTGCGCAGAAACAGCTTCTGGATGGTCTGCACCGTGTGTTCGCGGGTGGCCGCGTCGCCAGCGCGCAGCTCGGTCATGGCGCCGTGCAGCATCTTTTGCGTGAGGGCGCGCGAAAGCGTCTCCAGCACGGCATCCACGTCTTCGCCCTTGGCCAGCAGCCGGCGGGCGCGCGCGATCTCGCCGACGCGCCATTCGTCGGCCTGCGCATTCAGCTGCTGGATCAGCGGCACCACACCATTGGCAGGGTCGCGCTGGTCCATCCAGTGCATGAAACTCTGCACGCCGGCGTCGATGATGGTTTCGGCCTGGGCCACCGCCGCCTGGCGCTGGGCCTGGCCGGTCTGCACCACGCTGGCCAGGTCGTCCACGGTGTAGAGGTACACGTCTTCCAGCGCCTTGACCTCGGGCTCGATGTCGCGCGGCACGGCCAGGTCGACCATGAACATCGGCCGGTGCTTGCGGGCCTTGAGTGCCCGCTCCACGGCGCCCAGGCCGATGATCGGCAGCGTGCTGGCGGTGCAGCTCACCACGGCGTCAAATTCATGCAGGCGGCCAGGCAGGTCGGCCAGCCGCATCACTTCGGCACCGAAACGCGTGGCCAGCTTTTCGCCGCGTTCCAGCGTGCGGTTGGCGATGGTGATGGACTTCGGATTCTTGGCGGCGAAGTGCGTGGCGGCCAACTCGATCATCTCGCCGGCGCCCACGAACAACACTTTCACTTTGCCCAAGTCTTCGAACAATTGACCGGCCAGGCGTACAGCGGCCGCGGCCATGCTGATGGAATGCGCACCGATTTCGGTAGAGCTGCGTACTTCCTTGGCCACGGCAAAAGAGCGCTGGAACAGCTGGTTCAGCGTGGTGCCCAGTGCGCCGGCCTGGTCGGCCATGCGAATCGCGTCTTTCATCTGGCCCAGGATCTGCGGTTCGCCGAGCACCATGGAATCGAGCCCACTGGCCACGCGGAAGGCGTGCCGGGCCACGAAGCCGTCCTGCAGGGTGTAGGCGTGTGAGCGCAACAACATCGGCGACACACCGCCCGCCTTGGCCAGCCAGTCAACCGTGTGGTCCAGGGCATGTGCGTCACCGGCGCAATACACCTCGGTGCGGTTGCAGGTCGAGATGATGGCGGCCTCCGGGCCCAGGGCGCGGGGGCCCGCCAAAGCCGAGCGCAAACCGTGCAGCGTGGGGGCGATCTGGTCGATGGCGAACGCAAACCGGCCGCGCAGATCGAGCGGCGCAGTGTTGTGGTTGATGCCTAAAGCCCAGACTGCCATCCGTGGATTATAAAATTTGCCGAGGCTGTAAAGCGATCTGGATCAATTAAAGCCTCAAAATTGAAACTATGGGCCCCTTAGATTCTTTATTCCACGCGCTGAATTTTTTCGCGCCAGCGTTTTTCGTGGCGTTGTTGACGGCAATGGCGGCGCGCGTGCTGTTGAAGCGGGGCGCGAAAACGCCCAGTTTCACGGCGCAGGCTGCTATCAATTTTGTGGCGTCAACGTTGGTCTTGGTCGTGGGC
>JAQGMQ010000918.1 GCA_028292305.1 Rhodoferax sp. | reverse complement strand
ATGCATCGTCGCTGCAGAACGCGCACTGGCAGTTCACGACCGGCACGGCGGCAAATCCCTGGCTGTATCTCACGTCCAGCAACGGCGTCTCGACGACCCCGCAAGGCACGCTGCTGACTGGGCAGTCGACCAGCCTGCCGGTGTTCCAGGAGACAATCACGGGACAGGTGCTTTCGCAGCAGAGCCACTCTTATGCCTATAGCGGCTGTGACGACGGCGGAGGCGGCACCTGCAACTACGGTTTGATTCAGAACTATACGTACGTGGATGACCACGGCGACACCCAATGGAGGGCGTCGTGGACCTACAACTATGCGATCAGCGGCCGTCTGTTCATGACCCAGTCGGTCAAGTCCGACAATCAATTTCAGGTTGATTTCGGCGGCAACGCCAGCGGCGTCCTGAACGTCGTTTCCAATGGCAGCGTGATATTCGCCAACAGCATCATCAACCCGAGCGGCAGCCTGACCATCAATGCCAGAGCGTCGGGGACCACGTCGGGCAGCATCACCCAGACGACGACCAGCCCGATCCTCACCGGCAGCCTGAACGCAGTGGCTGCGGGCGGCATCGGCACGACGGCGGCACCGCTCAACGTGACGCTGACGACAACGGCAGGCGGGACGCCCGGCGCGCTCAGCGCGCGGGCAGGCAGCGACGGCATCAACATCAATCTGAATTCGGGGGCGACGCTCGGCACGGTGTCGTCGGGCAGTGCAAGCAGTGGCTTCGGCGACGTCAGCATCACGGCGTCCGGCGACCTTCTTGCCGGCAGCAACGCCCTGGTGTCCGGCCGCAACATCACGCTGATCAGCTCCGGCGGTTCGGTGGGCACGCTGGCGACGCCACTCAACATCAGCGCCAATGCAACGCCATTGACCGCTGGCGGCTATCAGGGCGGCGTGGTCAACGTCGCGGCGCACGGCGATATCGCGCTGACCCAGAACGCCGCTTCTGCGCTCTTTCCGGGCGATCTGCGGATCGGCCTCATCGCATCGGCGTCGGGCGACGTTCAGCTCAACGTTCCGCGCGGCCAGATCCTCGACGCCAGCGGCCAGACTGCGGCGCAGGCGCTCAGTCCGTCCCAGGTCAGCGCCATCGCGCAGGCGTTGCGGCTGACGCCGCTCGATGGCTCCAACGCCGCCGCACTGTCGGTCATCACCGGCTTCGAGACGACCGTGAATCGCGACCTCGCCGATTACACCCGGTTGGTGGGCCTGGGCTCCGTGCAGAACGGCGTATTCGTGCTGAACGTCGCTTCGCTCGACACCTATCGCGCGCTGGCCACCGCGGCGCTCGGCCATGCGGCCAGCGACACCGAGACGCAGACTTACGCCAACGGCCTCTATCAGGCCTTTGTCGCCGACTTCACCCGCGCCTACGGATCGGGCTGGCAGAACAACGCCGCGATCACCGCCTACACCGCCTATGCCGCGCTGTCCGCTTCCGGCACGCTGATCAACGGCACGTTTACGCTGAACGCCGAGAGCGTCGCCAGCTATCGCAATGCTGCGACGGCGGCGCTCGGGCTGGTTGGCCGCACCGCTACTGATGCCGAGACGCGGACCTATGCCGCCTCGCTCTACACGACGCTGAAGGCGCAGGTCACCTACAGCGCGACGCCGGGGGTGGCGTTCTCGCTGCTCAACGCCAGCGGCACGCTGCAGAACGGCACCTTCGTCCTGACCAATACCGGTCTGCTGTCTTACGCATCCCAGGCCCTGACCGCGACCAACTACGGCGCCTTCCGCAACCTGCTCAGCAACGGCACGCTGAGCAGCGGCACGTTCGCGCTGACCAGCGCCGGCGTGACGGCCACGGCGGCCACCGTGTTGTCGCAGGACTACACGAACTTCCAGAACCTGACGGCGTACGGGACGGTGCAGAACGGCACGCTGACGCTGAATGCCGCTGGAATTGCCTATTTCCGCCAGGCTGCATCGACGACGCTCAACCCGAACCCGACCGATGCGCAGGTGCAGACTTTTGCCAACGGTCTCTATCAATCCTATGCGCAGACCATCAACACGGCGGAAAACGCGCAATATCAGAACCTGCTGCAGTCCATCAGTCAGTCGGCAAGCGCGACCTATGCCAGCCTGGCAAATGAGGTGTTGACGGCCTATTGCGCAGGCAACAATAGCTGTACCACGGCTTTCCGCGCCCAGTTCCTGGCCGACAACAACTACGTCATGAACTACGCATACCTGATTGGCAGCACGGACAGCACGAAGTTGAGGGCCCTCGTCGCCCTCGGGACCGTCACCAACGGCGTGTTCGCGCTGAGTGCAGGTAACGTCGCCGGTTATGCCAGTCAGGGCCTCAGCGCCGCCGATCTAGCCAGCTATACCAACCTGCTGGCGAACGGAACGATCACTGGCGGTACGCTGACGCTGAATGCGGCGGGGCTGGCGCTCTACGCGCAGTCGCCGCTGACGACGAATTTTCAGACCTTCCAGGCGCTCAGCAACGGCGGCGGCACGCAGCTTGGGACCTATGTGTTCAGCAACAGCGGCGTGCAAGCCTTTGCGCAGTCCGGTCTGAGCTCGGCTTACCAGGGCTACCAGACGCTGGTGTCCAACGGCGCGCTCGCCAACGGCGTGTTCACGCTGACGGCCAACGGCATCACCGCCTACCGCTCCTTTGCGGCGAGCGCCCTGGGGATCGCGAATCCGACCGACGCGCAGGTTCAGGCTTATGCCGACCAGCAATACCAGAACTCGGTGTTTGCATCGGGCAATGCGACCTACCAGCAGTATAGCCAAACGATTTCGACCGGTGCCCAGTCGCAGCTCCAGACGTTGCTCGGCATCGTGCGCAACTTCGCCGACAACAACTGGTATAACTATGGC
>JAQGMQ010000315.1 GCA_028292305.1 Rhodoferax sp. | reverse complement strand
CAGGCCGCATCGCGTTGCTGGGCGATGCGGCGCATCCGATGCGCCCCTACCTGGCGCAGGGCGCGGGCATGGCGCTTGAAGACGCGGCCGAACTCGGTTGTGCACTGGCGCAGGCGTTGGACCCGGCGCTCGATGTGCCGACCCTGCTGCAGCGCTACGCCCTGAATCGCTGGCACCGCAACGCCCGGGTGCAGGCGCGCGCCGAACGCAATGGCCTGATCTTCCACGCCACCGGCCCGCTGCGCTGGGGCCGCGACCGCGCGATGCAACTGCTCGGCGAACGCCTGCTCGACATGCCGTGGCTCTACGGCGCGCACTGACCCCATCTTTACCGGCTACAGATCGGTGCGCAGCTTCCAGAGTTCGGGGAACAGCACCACGTCGAGCATCTTGCGCAGATAGCTCACCCCGCCCGTGCCGCCGGTGCCGCGCTTGAAGCCGATGACCCGCTCGACCGTCGTCACATGCCTGAAGCGCCACAGGCGAAACGCGTCCTCCAGGTCGATGAATTCCTCGCCGAGCTGGTACAGGTCCCAGTATTTCTTGGGGTCGCGGTACACCGTCAACCAGGTCTGTTCGACGGCATCGCTTTCGGCATAGGGTTGTGACCACGCGCGTTGCGTATGGCTGGCCGGCACCGGCAGCCCACGGCGGGCCAGCAGGCGCAAGGCCTCGTCGTACAGCGACGGCGCGTCGTAGGCCTGCTGCACGCCGGCCAGCAGATCCGCGCGGTGTTCGTGGGGCTTCAGCATTGCGGCGTTCTTGTTGCCCAGCGCGAATTCGATGCACCGGTACTGGTAACTCTGGAAGCCGCTCGAGCTGCCGAGGTAGGGCCGCATCGCGCTGTACTCGGGCGGCGTCATGGTGGCCAGCACGTCCCACGCATGCACCAGCTGCTCCATGATCTTGCTCACGCGGGCCAGCATCTTGAAGGCCGGGCCGAGGTCGTCGGCGGCCACCCGCTCGATGGCCGCGCGCAGTTCGTGCAGCATCAGCTTCATCCAGAGTTCGCTGGACTGGTGCTGCACGATGAACAGCATCTCGTCGTGCGCGGGCGAGCGCGGCTTCTGCGCACCGAGGATGGCGTCGAGCTGCAGGTAGTCGCCATAACTCATCGATTTGCTGAAGTCGAGTTGGGCCTTTTCTTCGACGACGATGTCGGCGGGCTGTTGCAGAGGGGTGGGCTGGGTGGTCATGCGGCGAAGTTAGCACCGCTGAAAAACCCGTGGTGTCGGTTATTTCCAACGGCGCGCCGATATTCCCCTGCCGGCTACTCCACGGTGATCTTCAGATCCTTCACCAACTGGCCGTTGCGCGCATAGGTGTCGCGGGCCTGCGCCGCCGCATCGGCCGCGCTGCCGCCCACCACCTGCACACCCATGGTGCGCAGCTTGTCCTTCACCTCGGCGCTGGCCAGCACCGCGTTAATCTCGGTATTGAGCCGCTGCACCACCGGCGCGGGGGTGCCGGCCGGCGCCAGCATCTGGAAGTACACCGCGACCTCGACACCGGGTATGCCGGACTCGGTCAGCGTGGGCACGTTGGGTGCCAGCTCCGAGCGCTGGCCCGCCACCGTCGCGATGGGCACCAGCTTGCCGGCCGCGATGAACGGCGCGGCGCCGGCCAGCGCCACGATGCCCAGCGGCAGTTCACCCGCCAGCACCGCGTTCACGGCCGGCAACACGCCGCGGTAGGGCACGTGGTTGAGCTGGGTGTCGGTGCGGCGCTTCAGCAGTTCACCCGCAATGTGCATCGGCGACCCTGTGCCGGGGCTCGAATAACTGACCTGCCCTTCCTTGCGCAGATAGGCCACCAGCTCCTGCGGCGTCTTCACGTTGATGGACGGCTGCGCCACGATGAGGATCGGCGCCGTGCCCGCCGTCAACATGGGCACCACGTCCTTGATCACGTCGAAGTTGGCGCCGCCGGCCTTGGGCGTGAGGTGCGACACCATGTAGATGTCGCTCGGCGCGATGGCGATGGTGTGGCCATCGGGTGCGGCACGGGCCATGCTGGCCACGCCAACCATGCCGCTGGCGCCGGGCCGGTTTTCCACGATGACCGGCTGGCCGAGCCGCGCCGGCAGCTTGTCGGCCAGGATGCGGGCGATCAGGTCGTTGCTCGAGCCCGGCGCGACGGGAACGACCAGGGTGATCGCCTTGGTCGGGCTCCAGGTCTGGGCCAGGGCTGGCGACGCTGCAACGATGGCCGCGGCGATGACGCCCAATGTCTGTTTGAGGAAAGCACGCATGCGGTTTGTCTCCAGGTGATGAATTGAACTACGCCCGCCATCTGCCGTGGCTTGGGGCACGAACTTGACCGAACGCCTACAACACGATGTTGATATTCTTGCTCTGCGTGAAAGCCAGCAATTCCTCGATCGACTCCTCGCGGCCGATGCCCGACTGCTTGTAGCCGCCGTAGCCGGCGCCCAGGAAATGCGGCCCGGCGTTGTTGACCCAGATGAAGCCCGACTGCACCCGCGCCGCGGTGCGGTGCGCCCGGGCCAGGTCCTTGGTGAAGATGGCGGCGGTCAGGCCGTAGTCCACGCGGTTGACCTGTTCGAGCATGGCCTCCTCGTCCGTCCATTGGATCACCGACAAAACCGGTCCGAAGATTTCTTCGTTGGCGATTCTCATATCCTGCGACACGCCTGTGAAAACCGTGGGCTCGACATAGAAGCCGCCCTGCAGCTCGGAGGCCGTGGGTACCTGGCCGCCGTAAGCCAGCGTGGCGCCCTCTTCCTGCCCGATCGCGATGTAGCGCAGGATCTTTTCCTGCTGCGCACGCGAGACGATGGCGCCCATGGTGGTGTCCGGGTCGGTAGGCAGGCCCGGCCGGTAGTGGCCGATGCGCTGCAGAATCCCGGCCACCACTTCGTCATGGATGGACGCGTGCAGAAACAGCCGCGAAGTCGATCCGCACGACTGGCCGCACCAGGTGAAGTTCATGCCGGCGATCGCGCCCTTGATGGCGCGTTCGATGTCGGCATCGGCGTACACGATGCAGGGGTTCTTGCCGCCGAGTTCGAGCGACACATGCTTGAGCCGGTCCGCGGCCGACTTCGCCACGGCGCGGCCGGTCGGCACGCTGCCGATCA
>JAQGMQ010000487.1 GCA_028292305.1 Rhodoferax sp. | reverse complement strand
AACTGGCGCCCGACTTCATACGCCTGCACGAACGCGCGCAGACCTGGATGGAGCGCACGCGGGGCTTCATGGCCGAGGCCGATGCCGGGGCGGTGCGCTGGCTCGACGCGGGCGGCACGCAGCTGCGGCTGATGGAGTCGCCGCTGGACATCGCCGACGCCATGCAGACGCGTTTGCTGGGCACCGGCGAGGCTGCGGCGGCCAAGACCTGGGTCTTTACCTCGGCCACGCTGGGCGACGACGACGCGCTGAGCTGGTTCACCGAATCCTGCGGCCTGGCCGGCGCGCGCACGCTGCGGGTGCAGAGCCCGTTCGACTACGCAAGCCAGGCCGCACTGTACGTGCCCGATCACATCGCCAAGCCGGCGGATGCGGCACACAGCGCGCAGGTGGCCGCGTTTGCGGCAGAGGCGGTGCAGCGGCTGCGCGGGCGCACGCTGGTGCTGACCACCACGCTCAGGGCGCTGCGCACCATCGGCGACGCGCTGAAGATCCATTTCGAAGCCAGCGGCGGCATCGAAGTGCTGGTGCAGGGCCAGTGGCCCAATCGCCGCCTGATGGAGCGCTTCCGCCAGGGCGATGCCGACGGCCGGCCCGGCTGCGTGCTGGTGGCTTCGGCCTCTTTCTGGGAGGGCGTGGACGTGCCCGGCGACGCGCTGCAACTGGTGGTGATCGACAAGCTGCCGTTTCCACCGCCGAACGATCCGCTGGTCGCAGCCCGTGCGCAACGCGCCGAGCGCGAGGGCAAGAAGCCGTTCATGGATTATTTTGTGCCCGAGGCCGCCGTTGCGTTGAAGCAGGGGGCAGGGCGGTTGATCCGCCGCGAGACCGACCAGGGTGTGCTGGTGGTGTGCGACACGCGGCTCACGAAGATGGGTTACGGCCGGCGCTTGCGTGCCGCCTTGCCACCCTTGCGGCTTTTGAAGACGGAGGCCGAATTTCAGCAGGCGCTGGATGCGCTGCGCGGCCCCGATTTGGCGCCGCTGGCGCCGTTGGTTACCAGACCTTCCACCACGGCGAGTCTTTGGCCTTGAAGCCGCTCTTCACGTAGTCGCTCTGCGGGTAGTTGGTCTGCAGCACGCGCTGCGTGTCGTCGCGCAGCTGGGTCATGCCCAGGGCTTCATACGACTTCATCACGATGTACAGCGCTTCTTCGAGCGAGGGCACGTCGCGGTAGTCGGTGAGCGCGGTTTGCGCGCGGTTGATGGCCGCCACATAGGCGCCGCGCGAATAGTAGTAACGCGCCACATGCACTTCATACTGCGCGAGCGAGTTGACGATGTACGTCATGCGCTGGCGGGCATCGGGCGTGTAACGCGAATCGGGGAAGCGCGTGGTCAGTTCCTTGAACGCCTCGAAGGATTCCTTGGCGGCCTTCTGGTCGCGTTCGGACAAGTCCTGCCGCGTGACGAACGAGAACAAGCCCAGGTTGTCGTTGAAGTTGACCACGCCCTTCAGGTACAACGCGTAATCGGTCGCGGGGCTGGCCGGGTGCAGCTTCAGGAAGCGGTCGAGCGTGGCGATGGCCTGGGCCTGGTCGCCGCTCTTCTGGTAGGCATAGGCCTTTTCCAGCTGGGCCTGCTGGGCCAGCGGGGTGCCGGCGGCCCGGCCTTCGAGCTTTTCGAACAGCGGGATCGCCTTGTCATAGGCACCGCCGCTCAGTTCGTCCTTGGCTTCGGCGTAGATCTTGTTCGGGCTCCAGTTGGCGGTCTTGTCGACCTCGGTCGTGGAGCAGCCGGACAGCCAAAGGGCCAGGCCTGCGATCACGAGGGAGGTGAAGCCGGGGAACACCGATAATTTGGAACGCACTTTCACTGGCATCTTTCTTGAAACTGAGCAAATTGATTATATCGACGGACCCCACCGCGTCAGACCTGCACCCGGTTGCCGACGAGGGCGCCGAAGAGGCCCTGGTCGCCGACGTCTCCGAAACCCGGCCCTTGCGCATGGGCGAGGCCCAGCACGGCATGCGGCTCGATCGGGCGCTGGTCGACCTGGTGCCCGAGTTTTCGCGCAGCTACCTGCAGCAGCTCATCGAGTCGGGCGCGGTCACGCTGCTTGGCCAGGTGGCCCACAAGGCCGCGGCGAAGGTGCGGGTGGGCGATACCGGCGCGATCGAATTGCGGCCGACGCTGCAGAGCCAGGCCTTCAAGCCCGAGGCCATGGCGCTCGACGTGGTTTTTGAAGACCCGCACCTGCGTGTCATCAACAAGCCGGCTGGCCTGGTGGTGCACCCGGCGCCCGGCAATTGGAGCGGCACGCTGCTGAATGGCCTCCTGGCACGCGACGCCCAGGCTTCGCTGCTGCCGCGCGCCGGCATCGTGCACCGGCTCGACAAGGACACCAGCGGCCTGATGGTGGTGGCCCGCACCCGCAGCGCAATGGACGCGCTGGTGGCGCTGATCGCCGCACGCGAGGTGAGCCGGCAATACCTGGCACTGGCCCACAAGCCCTGGGTGGGCGCCAGGCAGCGCACGGTCGAGCTGCCCGTGGGCCGCGACCCACGCAACCGGCTGCGCATGGCCGCGGTCGACCTGGGGCTGCACGCGGGCAAGACCGCCCGCACCGACATCACGCTGCTCGACAACACCGACCAGGGCTGCTTCGTGCGCTGCGCGCTGCACACCGGCCGCACCCACCAGATCCGGGTCCACATGTCGGCCATCGGCCATGCGCTGGTGGGCGACACCCTGTATGGCGGCGCGCCCGCGGCGGGGCTGGCGCGGCAGGCGCTGCACGCGACCCGGCTGGCCTTCGTGCATCCGGCAACCGGCGAGGCGTTGAGCTTTCAGGCGCCGGTGCCGCCCGATCTGCGCGCCGCGCTGGCCGCGTGGGGGGTAAGTTACAATGATTGAAAGCGTTCCGATGCGCGGTGTCCGGTTCTGAGGCCGGGCCCTGATGCCATCCTGCTGCGTGCGACGCCACCCTGGCACCGCGTTGCGCCACCTACTGTTCCAGTACCGCTCCAGATCCGCACCCCGGGTGCCTTTTCCTGAAATAGCCACACCATGAATACGGCAGAGGCCAAACGCGTCCTCGAAGCTGCGCTGATTTGTTCGCCGCAGCCCTTGCCCGTGCGCGACATGCGCGTGTTGTTCGACGACGAGCTCGGTGCCGATACGCTCAAGACGCTGCTGCTGGACCTGCAGAACGACTGGGCCTCGCGCGGCGTGGAACTGGTCAACGTGGCCACCGGCTGGCGCTTCCAGAGCCGGCCCGAGCTGCGCGACTTCCTCGACCGCCTGCACCCCGAAAAACCGCCGCGCTACAGCCGCGCCGTGCTGGAGACGCTGGCCATCATCGCCTACCGCCAGCCGGTAACGCGCGGCGACATCGAAGACATCCGCGGCGTCACCGTCAATTCGCTGATCGTCAAGCAGCTTGAAGACCGCGGCTGGATCGAAGTCATCGGCCACCGCGAAACCGTGGGCCGGCCGTCGCTGTTCGCCACCACCCGGCAGTTCCTCGACGACCTGGGCATCCAGTCGCTCGACCAGTTGCCGGTGTCCGACGACCCGGGTCTGCGTGCCGACGTGCTGGCCTCGCTGGCCACCCCGGACGACGCCCAGGCCGATCTGCTGACGCACGATGCCGATCCGGCACCATCCGAGCCCGTCGTCGAAACCGCAGCCGAGCTGGCCGCCG
Source organism: Rhodoferax sp. (assembly GCA_028292305.1). GTDB lineage: Bacteria > Pseudomonadota > Gammaproteobacteria > Burkholderiales > Burkholderiaceae_C > Rhodoferax_B. Next base: position 684 of record JAQGMQ010000487.1, on the reverse strand, counting down.
ACGCGGAGGCCGCGCCGACCGGCGAGGCGGTCGATGCGTCTGCCCTGGCAGGCGATCCAGCGGCACCTGATGCGTCTGATGCGTCTGAGGCGTCGGAGGCCTCTGTTTCCCCCGACTCGCCAGATTCTCCTGAGTCTCCCGATTCTCCTGATTCCCCCGAAAAACCTGCCGGGGACACTCCCCCTGCAACCCAGGCACCACAATGAACGATACGAACGCCGGCGAGCTGCCGCACCCCCTTCCCGCATCAGAAGACGGCGTGGTGCCGGCCTTGCCCGAGACGGTTGCTCTGGCGCAGGAGCCCGTAACCGAAGAGGCTGTTGCCCCGGCGTCCGGCATTGATCACGCACCCGCTGGCAAGCCCGCGCCGGCCAACCTGTTCGACGCCGTGGTCTCCGGCCAGTTCGACGCCGACGAGGAAAGCCCCGAGGTGGTGCTGGCCAAGCGCGTGCTCGCCCCGCAGGCCGAATCCCCGAAGCTGCACAAGGTGCTGGCCCAGGCCGGCCTGGGTTCGCGGCTCGAAATGGAGCAGCTGATCACCGAGGGCCGCATTTCCGTCAACAACGAGCCGGCGCACATCGGCCAGCGCATCCAGTTCGGCGACCAGGTCAAGGTCAACGGCAAGCCCATCCGCTTCCGCATCGACCCGCCGCCGGCACGTGTCATCGCCTATCACAAGCCCGC
>JAQGMQ010000485.1 GCA_028292305.1 Rhodoferax sp. | reverse complement strand
TTGATTGTTAAGTGTGACGAACGCGCGGCTCTTGTTAATGTTGCTTCCTTCAGCGACAACACGTCGAGATAGTCAGCCCACTGCACCATCATTGCGCGACGCTGCGCCATGTACGTCGTGCGGTCGTAGGCGGCGCCCAGCGGGCCGGCTTTGCCGTGGGCCAGTTGCGCTTCGATGACGTCCGGGTCGGTCTCCAGATGCTCGCCGAGGATGGTCCTTGCCATGGCGCGGAAACCGTGCGCAGTCATCTCGGTGTTGTCGTAGCCCATGCGGCGCAACGCGGTGTTGATCGTGTTGTCGCTCATGGGACGCTCGCCGGTGAGCAGGCTGGGGAACACATACCGGCCGTGGCCAGACAGGACGTGCATGCGTTTGAGGCATGCCACTGCCTGAGGCGCCAGCGGCACCAGGTGCGGCTTGCCTGTGGCCTTGGCCTGCTTCGTGCGCTTCATCGATGCCGCCGGGATGGTCAGCATGCCTGCATCCAGATCGAGCCACGTCCATTCCATCTGCCTGATGTTGCCGGGCCGCTGGAACAGCAGGGCCGAAAGCTGCAGCGCCTCCCGGGTGGTCGGGTGGCCGTGGTACGCCGAGATTGCCCGCAGCAGCTCGCCGGCTTTTGCGGGCTCTAGCACCGCGGCCATGTGCTTCACCAAAACGGCCTGCAGAGCGCCGCGAAGGGCGTGGGCGGGGTCGTGAGTGCAGCGGCCGGTGGCAATGCCGTAGCGAAAGACCTGGCCGGCGTACTGGCGCAGTGAGTGCGCGGTTTCGTTCTTGCCTCGAGCCTCCACCTTGCGCAAGGTGTCGAGCAGAACCGGGGCCGTGATGTCCGACAGCGGCAAACTGCCGATCCACGGGAAAAGGTTTGCCTCCTGCAACCTCAGCCATTTCACGTGGTGGGCGCCGCTCCATTCCTTTTCGCGAAGCGCATGAAACTCCCGGGAGACCTTCTCGTACGTGTTGGCCGCGCTTGCCCTAGTCGCGGCTTTGTCCAGTTGGCGCTGCTGGGCTGGGTCGGTTCCCGATTGCAGGACGCGGCGGGCGTCGTCCCTCTGTGCGCGGGCATCCTTTGGCTTCACGGACGGGTATGCGCCGAGCGCCAGCCGCTTTTCTTTTCCGTCGAAGTAATACTTCCAAAACCAACGTTTCGAGCCAGTGGGTGCGGCCTCAAGGTAGAGGCCGCCACCGTCGGTGAACCGGGCGCGCGGCTTGTCTGCTGGGCAGGTCGACGCCTTGCAAGCGAGGTCGGTGAGCATAGGGGAACAAATTCCTTCAAAAATGGGGAAATGTCCCCGGTTCCCCTGTTTGTACCCCTAAGTCATGTGCGCTGCAATGGTGGCACATGACGCAACATGACGGCCCAATATGGGCGAAGATCGTTGATCTAAAAGAGATTTTGGTTGGATATGACGCCTAGTGGGGGCCATTAATGGAGCGGGTGAAGGGAATCGAACCCTCGTCAGTTGCTTGGGAAGCAACAGCTCTACCATTGAGCTACACCCGCATCTTCAACCCGCAGTCGAATGACGGGGCCTGCGCCGACGAACCGCTTGGGCTGTCGGGCGGCGCTGAGTTTACCCCGGAATGCGGAGCGGCTCGCCGATGCGTTGCCGCCTCACAGCCACCGCCCCGCCGCATCCGCCGTATCCACCGGACTGGTGTTGAACGCAATCGCCATCCCAGGCGCAGCCCGGTGCACGGTGTTCACCAGCCGCTCAAACAGCAGCAGACTCTTTGCGGGAATCCGAAGTCCTCCACCGATGACCACGCAGTCGTAGACCTTGCCAGCCAGCCGTTGCGTCAACGCGGTGGTGGCCGTCTCGTCGGGTTGCACCAGGCACAGGTCGGCGAGCCAGCCGCGGTCGGCCATCTGCTGCATGCCGGCGGCGATGCCGGCGTGGATCTTGGCGGCGTCGAAGCCGGGCGGCAGGGCCGGGTCGGTAAAGTCGACCGTCTCCGGGACCTGGCCGACGAACAGGACTTTCTTCTTGTCAGGCGATGTGTTCATGGGGTGCTCCTTCATCAGGGTATTGGTGGTTTGGTGTCGACTGCTCAGGCGGCCCATTGGCGGGCGGTTTCGGTGGCGAAATCGCGGTAGCTGCGTGGCGGGCGACCGAGCAGGGTGGTGAGCCTGGCAAGGTCGGCGCCGGTCGCCACCGCGCCGTCCTGCTGGTAGCGGCGCATCATGGCACGCATGTCATAGGCCAGCCAGGCCGGGCCACGCGCGGCGACGGCCTGCTCGAATTTGTCGAGGTCGTCGCCGGCATAACGCACGGGGCGGCCGAGCACATCGGCCCAGACGGCGGCGAGCGACGGGCCGGTGAGTGCGTCGGGGCCCGACAACTCATAGGTCTCGCTGGGCAAGGCTGCCGGCGCACGGTCGCGGCGCAGCAGTTCGCGCACGGCGGCGTCGGCGATGTCGCGCACATCCACCATCGACACGCCCACCGTGCCCACCGGCGACACATACAGGCCGGCCTGTTGCAGCGCGTCCTTGAGGCCTGCGTCGTTCTGCATGAAGTACGACGGGCGCAGCACGGTGGCCGGCAAGCCCAGTTGCGCGATCATCTTTTCGACCGCGTGTTTGGCGGTGAAATGGGCCACGTCGGTGTATGCGGTCGACCGCGTCACCGACAGATAGACGATGCCTTGCACGCCCGCTTCATGTGCCAGCCCGAGGGTGTTGATGGCCTGGGTCAATTCGTCGGGCGCGTTGCTGACCAACAGGAACAGCGTCTTCACGCCGACCAGGGCTTTGCGCATGGCCTGTGCGTCGAGCAGGTCGCCGGCGACGGCCGTCACGCCGGCGGGGAAGCGCGCCTTGTCCGGCGAACGGGTGAGGGCGCGCACGCTGGCGCCGCTTTGGGTTAGCTGGGCGACGACCTGGCTACCGATGCGGCCGGTGCTGCCGGTTACGAGAATGCTCATCTTGAACTCCTGAAGTGATGCACCGATGGCGGTGCGGTGGTGGAGCGTTTTGCTCCGGTGACTGAAGATAAGTCGTTACACCGGCGGTTCATAGACTCTAAAATATGGACATATCGTCTCAATATTGAAACATCCATGGATTACCACGCGCTGGCGGACTTCAACTTGGTGGCCACGCACGGCGGCTTCGGTCGGGCCAGCCGGGCCAGCGGGCAGTCGAAGGCCACGCTGTCGCGCCGGGTGCGTGAGCTGGAAGCAAACCTCGGGGTGCGCCTAATCGAGCGCGGTGCGCGCGGCCTGCGGCTGACGGAAGAGGGCGCGGTGTTGCACGCCCGCACCGAGGCGCCTTATGGCGAAATCGCCGAGGCGCTGCAGGATGTGAAGGCCGGGCTCGGGCGGCCCAGCGGGCGCTTGCATGTGAGTGCGCCGATGCTGTTCGGCCAGACCATGCTGGGGCCGATGGCGGCGGCCTTTGTGGCGGCTTTCCCTGAGGTGCTGCTGGAAGTCAGCACCGAGGACAAGTTCGTCGACCTGGTGACGGACGAGGTCGACATCGTGATCCGGGTGAACCCCCGCCCGGACGACAGCCTGGTGGGCCGCTGCTTTCTGCGCAACCCGATGGTGCTGGTGGCAGCACCCGGCCTGCTACGCCCGGCGTCCGGCGCCACGCGGGCGCCCGCTTCCATGTTCCCCGCCGTGATGCGCATCGGCGCGCCCGACGACGAGGCCTGGCATGTCACCGACCCCGACGATGGCAGCGCGAAAGTCTATTTTCCCAGGGCGGTGCTGAAATTCTCGACGCCCTTGCCGATGCGCGAAGCGCTGTACACGGGCCTGGGGGCGGCCCTGGTGCCGCATTCCGTGGTGGCGCAAGACCTGGCCTCTGGCCGCCTGGTCTGCTGGGGCCACGCCACCGCGCCGCCGGCCGAGGTATGGGCGCTGCACGCCTCGCGGCGGCTGGTGAGTCCCAAGGTGTCGGCCTTCGTCAACTTCGTCTGCGACTACTGCGGGCCGAAGATGCAGATGCCGGCGCTGTAGCCTTTCCGGGTCGGCGTCGCGTCAGGCGCCCGCGATGCCGTTCAGCGTGGCCACCGCCTCGGCCGGCAAGCGCAGGTCGACCGCCGCCAGGTTTTCACGCAGATGCCCCACCGACGATGTGCCCGGAATCAACAGGATGTTGGGGGCACGCTGCAGCAGCCAGGCCAGCGCCACCTGCATCGGCGTGGCGCCGAGCGTTTTGGCCACCTCGGACAGCGCCGTCGACTGCAGCGGCGTGAAGCCGCCTAGCGGGAAGAACGGCACATAGGCCGTGCCGTGCCGGCCCAGGTCGTCGATCAACGCGTCGTCGGCGCGCTGCGCCAGGTTGTACATGTTCTGCACACACACGATGGGGCAGATGCGGCGGCCGTCGGCGACCTGTTTGGCGGTCACGTTGCTCAGGCCGATGTGGCGCACCAGGCCCTGCCGCTGCAGTTCGGCCAGCGCGGTGAGCGGCGCTTCGAGCGAGCCTTCGGCCGGCCCGTGCACGTCGAACATGCTGCGCAGGTTGACCACGTCCAGCACGTCGAGCCCCAGGTTGCGCAGGTTGTCGTGCACCGCCTGCGTCAGGTCCTGTGCCGAGAATGCCGGGTTCCACGACGCGTCGTCACCGCGGCGGGCGCCGATCTTGGTGACGATGACCAGGTCGTCGCGGTAAGGGTGCAGCGCCTCGCGGATGATCTGGTTGGTGATGTGCGGGCCGTAGAAGTCGCTGGTGTCGATGTGGTCGACGCCGGCCTCGATGGCCGCGCGCAGCACGGCAACGGCCGCGGCGCGGTCTTTCGGTGGCCCGAAGACGCCCTTGCCGGCGAGCTGCATGGCGCCGTAGCCCAGGCGTTTGACGGTGCGTGTGCCGAGCGTGAAGCTGCCTGCCTGGCTGAGGTCGATGGTGTTGTTCATGGTGGTTTCCGGTTGGTATGACGAGACTGTAGGCGGCATCGACTTGCGCGATAAGATGGTGCAATCGGCACAGGCTGTGCGGAATCTCGAACACACCACCACCATGGCAGCAGATCTCGGCGACCTCACCGCATTGCTCGCGGTAGCCCGCGCAGGCGGCTTCCGCGAGGCCGCGCGTGCCACTGGCGGCAGCGCGTCCAGCCTCAGCGAGGCGGTGCGCCGGCTCGAGGCCAAACTCGGCGTGCGGCTGTTGCACCGCACCACCCGCAGCGTGGCACCCACCGAGGCCGGCGCGCGGCTGCTTGATCGGCTCGGCCCCGCGCTGGTGGAGGTGGAGGCCGCGCTCGACGTGGTCAACGGTTTTCGCGACCGGCCCGCCGGCACGCTGCGGCTCAACGTGCCGGTCAGCGCGGCGCGGCTGGTGTTGGCGCGCATCGTGCCTCCGTTCCTCGCGGCCTATCCCGACATCCTGCTGGACGTGGTGGCC